>CACOMS010000008.1 GCA_902628375.1 uncultured SAR86 cluster bacterium
GTTGGGAGAGAATGACTTGGCAAGATGTTGATGGAGATGAAGCAGACCGAAGATCGGAACTTTATTATGATGAGGTAGTAGATAAGTACAATTCTCTTGAAAATGAAATAATAGAATGTGAAGGAGATTTTTATAATGATTTTTTTGAATCTAAAAATATCCCTACCCCTTGGACAAAAGAAGAGATTAGAAAAGTTTTTACTCCAGAAATGGATGCTGAATACAAACTTTATTATGAACAAAGATCACTAGAGGAATGTGGTTATATAGAAGAAGAATACCTAAATAAAGCTACAAAGATTTGTCACTCCCAAGGTATCTATTAATGACTAACAAACAAATACCAATGCTTAATCTAATAAATAATGGAAGATTTTGGAGTTAGATTTATTTTAGGTTTATTAGGAGTCATAGGTTTTCTTTGGTTGCTTGTCATTTGCCTAACATGGATTTTTAACGCGGCGCAAGATATACGCGAAGGCATAGATGATGGAAGTTTTATTCTAGTCATTATAGTGTTTGTAGGTGTCGCCGTTTATGTACTTCTTACTTAAGAAAACTAGAAAACGCTGATCCAAACTTCCCTCTGTATATTCCCATAATTAAATAATCTAATAAAATCTCTTTTTCCTTTTCACTTATTTTGGAACAATTTTTAGAGATAATATGTAAAAGCTGTTTAGAAGGTTTTAAATGATCATAAAACAAAGGTTCGGCAATTATTTCTTTGCATTCTTCTTTTGCCTGCATCCATTTATCATTCTCATCACAATAAACTTTTAAGCATTCCTCAAAAAAATCTTCATTTTTTTTAATATTTCTATAAACGGTTTGCCATATTAAGGTTGTGCTAAACAGAAATTTATCTAAAAATCCTAATTGATTTGCATAAAATTTCTTTATAAAACTTGGGCAGGCTGTATCTTCAAACCCGCCTTTAACTGCTCCTAAGATAAACCAAGCTCCCTCCCAACGCTGTTCTATAAAAAAAGTCCAATTACTGGATAGATTAAAACTATTAAGAGCTCCAGCAAAATGACCATGCCTTTCCGTATGAATAATTGTTTCTATTAAAGAAAAAATTCTTTCTTGATCCTTTTGGTTTAGGTCATGAAAAAATTCATCTGATCGGAGTTGACTATCTGACTTTACCCAAAAACAATTTTCTAATTTTTGGTCAGGAACTAAGTCTTTCAATAATATTGCCTCTAGATCATCCAAATATTTCATATCATTCTTCTAAGCAACTTAAATTAATTATATATAGTATACGGCATATATACGGCATTTAATTCGTACATATATGCTATATGCAGAAAATACAGCATCTTTTAAATGTTGTTAAATCAAGGTTTTATAAGGCTTTCAGGATATTTGGTAAGACAGATATGTACCATGTCAAGGTAGTACTCTAACCAGCTGAGCTACGTGTCTAAAGCTCTGAGTGAGGGATTATATAAGGTTATTTCTACTTTGTTAGTCTTTAATCTGTTATAGCTTGATAAGCTAACACTTGAAAATCCTGTCTTATATTTAGATGACTATAAGGTCTTACTTGCGTCATTAATACACCCACAACCTCTTGATCAGGATCTATCCAAGAAAAAGTGCAATATGCTCCACCCCAATAACCTGAGCCTTCCGACATAGGAGTAGCCGCTTTTCCTCGATCCATCACAACCCCATAACCTAAACCAAAGCCCATACCTGGACCAGACAGCCATAGTTTTAAATCACCAGTATGGTTTTCTAGCATTAAACTAACTGTGCTAGGTGCAAGTATCCTTGTCCCATCTAATTCACCACCATTAAGCATCATTTGCTGAAATCTAAGGTAATCATGAACCGTAGATACCAACCCCCCTGAACCGCTAAAAATTTTTCTTGGTGAAGTTATAAATCTACTCTTGTCTGTTCCAGGGTCTTGTAGTTTTATTTTTTTATCTTTTCCAGGAGTATATTGAGCGGTTAACCTTCCTCCTTTGGTATCTTCTAAATAGAAATGTGTATCAGTCATTCTCAAAGGTAAAAAAAGTTCTTCCTTTAAAAATACATCTAGAGACTTTCCAGATATGACTTCTACTAAATGACCAACAACACTTGTTGCAGTTGAATACTGCCATTCTTCACCTGGATGGTAATTTAAAGGTATTTGGGAAAGACGATTAATTTGCTCTGCATTGCTCTGTGGTCTAGGTACACTCATTGCTTTTCTATAAGCCTTGGTATTACCTATGTAGCTGTTTGCAAGTCCAGCTGTATGTGTAAGCATGTCTCTAATTAGAATGGGCCTATTGGGTTTAACCAGCTCTCCTGTTTTTCCACTAGCATCAGAAGTTGTACTAACCATTACATCCTTAAAAGAAGGAATAAACTTATGAACAGGGTCATTTAATTGAAAATGACCTTCCTCCCATAACATCATTAAAGCTACTGATGCTATTGGTTTGGTCATGGAAGCAATCCTAAATATAGCATCTTCGCTCATAGGTTTTTTAGCTTCTACATCCATGTATCCTTGAGTCTCTAGATGCACTAACTTTCCTTGACGCATAACAGCAGTAACAACTCCAGGAGTTAGCTCTTCATCTATATATTTTTGCATCACAGGAGATATTCTCGCTAGTCGTTCACTAGACATGCCAACTGACTCTGGTTCTACTAAGTTGAGAGTTTTAGCTTTTAAGAAAGATGAGCCTAAAACTAAAGTCACAATTAACAATAAATAAAAAGGCAAATTTGTTAGCTTATTCATTTTTACTCCAAAATTTAGAAAGGCTGCTTAAGGTAAACTGCAACAAAAAATACTCCAAAGAAGATGATCAGGGCTATTAAAAGCCATTTAAGAAATTTCCTGAAGTGCTCCATAAGTTCTTCTCATTTTACTCATCTTCTCTAAATTACTAAATCTATTTCAAGTTCAATTAAGGTGTGATTAGATAAGCTTCGGGGGATCGATAATGTCTATAGGTATTAAATATCATGATGAAAAAGAGTTAGCAGAAGACCTAATCTTAGAGAGTGATTTTTTAAATAAATCTGATATTTCGACTAATGCCGAAAAAATAATCCTTTATTGCAGGGCAAATAAACATAAAGGCACAAAATTAGATGCTTTCATGGAGGAATATGGCTTATCTAATCATGAAGGTATAGCCCTGATGTGCCTAGCTGAGTCATTAATAAGAATTCCAGATAATGAGACAAGGAATAATTTAATCAACGAGAAGATAACTTCTTCAAAATGGTCTAAACACCTTAATCAGGCTGAAAGTTTCTTAGTTAATTCAGCTACTCTTGGGTTAAAGATATCAAAGAAAGTTTTACTGTCTACGAATAGTTCTTCTCCAAATTGGTTAATCTCATTAAGTAAAAAAATTGGTGAAGATTCAATAAGGGAAGCTATAGGATTAGCAATGAAAGTTTTAAGTAACGAATTTGTATTTTGTGAAGATATTAAAGGACTAAATGGTTCGTCCTTCTTAAACGCAAATAGATGTTCATTTGATATGTTAGGAGAAGCAGCTCGTACAGCTTCTCAAGAAGAAAAGTACTTTCAATCCTACCTAGATGCAATAAATAGTACGGCTAAGTTAAATGAAACTCTAAAATCAAAAAACGGAGTTTCTATAAAACTTTCGGCACTTTATTCTAAGTTTGATGCTTTACATGAGGAAGAAACTAACAAGAATCTTTATCCCAAAATATATTCTCTATGTGAGGAGGCAAAGCTAAAAGGCGTGCCGATTACTATAGATGCCGAAGAACAAGACAGACTCAATCTTAGTTTATTGCTTGTAAAGAAAATCTTAGAGGAAAATGAATTTAGAAGATGGACAGATGTGGGCTTGGCTATACAAGCTTATGGGAAAAGAAGTCTAGCCGTTATTGAACATTTAAATGAATGTCTAGCCAAGAGAGATTCTATACATGTCCGATTAGTTAAAGGTGCATATTGGGACTATGAAATTAAGGAAGCTCAAAGAAAAGGCATGGATGGTTATTCTGTTTTTACAAACAAGAGTCTTACTGATCTTAACTTTCTTATTGCATCTAAAGCTCTTTTAGAAAGCCCCAAAATATTTCCTCTTTTTGCTACTCATAATGCATATTCGATTTCAGCTATAAATGAAATGAATAGGAAAAGAGAAAGAACGATAGAGTTTCAGAGATTATATGGAATGGGCCAATTACTTTATAAAGGCAGCAAAGAAGTTCTTGGTTTAAAAAGCGACATAAGTGTTTACTGTCCAGTAGGAAAACACAAAGAGCTACTTCCATACTTAGTTAGGAGGTTATTAGAGAATGGAGCTAACAGCTCTTTTATAAATAATCTTCAGAATAAAAATGTAGATCCAAAGAGTTTATGTCAAAATCCAGCGGAGATCATAAAAAATAAAACAGATGCTAACTTTAATTGGTTGCCTTTACCAAATGAGATTTATAAACCTAGGATAAATTCAATGGGCTTTGACTTATCTGAGAAAGACGTAATAGACAGCTTGCTAAAGAAGGTAAATGAAAATAAAAATAAAGAATACAAAATCTCTTCTTCCGAAAATCTTAAGGTTAAGAAATCTGAACAGGTGCCATTTGGTTTTGTAGATAAGCTAGGAATAAAGCAAACCATTAATTTTCTTGAACCTGAAGCTTTATCTAGAATAAAAATATCTCCCTCCTCTTCCTGGAAAGGAGATTCAATTAAAAATCGAAGTAAAGTCCTCTTAAAAGCAGCAACAGAAATTGAATCTAACCCTTCAGAGCTGATTTCTTTATTGATGAGAGAGGCTGGAAAAACACTAGCTGATGCATGCGATGAAATTCGAGAAGCTATAGATTTACTTAGATATTATTCTTTAGAAGCTCAAAAAATCCAGAAACCTAAAAAACTAAGAAGCTATACAGGCGAAGTAAATATCTTAGATCATGAAGCTAAAGGATTGTGCCTATGTTTAAGTCCATGGAATTTTCCTTTAGCGATAACTGTTGGTCAGATTGCTGCTTCATTAGTGGTAGGTAATACAGTTATAGCAAAGCCTTCTGAATATGGATCATTAATGGGTAAATACATTCACGAATTATTTTTAGAGTGTGGAGTACCAGAGAATGCTATTTTCCTTATATTAGGTAAAAACGATGTAGGATCTGAAATTATTAAAACCCAAAATATAGACCTTATAGCTTTTACTGGATCTCTTAAGGCAGCAAAATCTATTTCACAACAAATCTCCATGAAGGAAGGAAAGATTATCCCTCTAATCTCGGAAACAGGTGGATTAAACAGTATGATCATTGATTCTAGTGCTTTAATTGAAAGAGCCAGTGATGATGTTTTAAGGTCAGCATTTAACTCAGCAGGCCAAAGATGTTCTTCGCTTAGAATTCTTCTAATTCATCAAGATATATATTCTGAGGCCATTGATATGATTTGTGGAGCAATTCAAAGATTGAATATAGGAAGCCCTATTCTTCCAAATACTGATATAGGACCTATAGTACATAAAAATAAAGTTGAAGAGCTACATGAATATGTAGAGAAATTTAAAGAGAATGAACAAGTCAAATTTCAAGCAAATTTAAAAAAAGAATTGAGAGATGATTATTTTCCTCCAACCCTAATCGAATTAGATTCCTTAGATGAAATTAATGAAGAACAGTTTGGTCCTATTATCCATACAATGTCTTTTCAAGAATCGAATCTTAAGGATCTCATTATAAAAATTGAAGAAAAGGGGTTTGCTCTTACCTTAGGAATACATACAAGAATTGATTCAAAGATATCAGAAATATCTGATCTAACATCTACAGGAAATATATATGTAAATAGAGATATTGTAGGGGCTACCGTAGAATCGCAACCTTTCGGGGGCAATAACTTATCTGGAACAGGTTTTAAAGCTGGAGGTCCAAACTATCTATTGCAGTTTGTAAACGAAAAGACAACCTCAATTAATACAGTTGCTATAGGAGGAAACCCCGATCTTCTAAATAAAAAATCAGTTACCTGAAACTTTTCTGTCTCTACCTTCCCAAAAAGGCGCTCTAATTTCTCTTCTTAAAATCTTACCAGAAGGATTTCTAGGCAACTCAGAAACAAAATTAATACTTTTCGGACATTTATAACCTGCAACTTGACTCCTAACGTAAGAAATTATGTCTGTTTCAGTTAATTCAGATCCTTCAGCTAATACTACAAATCCTTTAACTGCTTCACCCCATTTATCATCTGGAATTCCAATCACGGCAGCATCAAGGATTTCTCCATGACTCATTAGACCGTTTTCTACCTCGGCTGGGTAAATATTCTCTCCACCCGAAACTATCATGTCTTTAACTCTATCGTGGATATATAAAAATCCCTCATCATCAAAGTAACCAACGTCTCCTGAATAAAACCAGCCATCCTTTACTGCTTCAGCAGTAGCTTCCGGTCTATTCCAATAACCTTTCATGTTTAGTTCAGATTTAATGATTACTTCACCAACTTCTCCAGTTGGAACTTCATTGCCTTCTTCATCTACCACTTTGAGTCCTACTCCTTTTGCGGCCTTTCCACATGACCTTAGCTTACCTCTTGAGATTTCATGATCTTCAGGATATAAAAAAGTAATGGCTCCATTAGTTTCCGTAAGACCATAAACCTGCCAGAAGTTGCAATCCATCAACTCCATTGCCTTAATTAAGGTATCGTCTGTGATAGGAGAAGCACCATAAATGACTGTTTCCAAGGAAGAAAAGTCAGTATTTGCTGATTCTGGATGCTGTATTAAGAATAAAATGACCGCAGGAACAAAAATAGTATGTTGTATCTTTTCTTGTTCTATTAACTTAAGAATTAAACCAGGATCAACTTCGGGAATAATGATGCTTTTAGCACCAGTTACCATCCCTGCTATACCCATATTGGTTCCAGCTACATGAAAAATAGGCATGCAAACAAGATTCACACCCCCCTCTTCCATATCTCTATACATTGCTTCTTCATTAACAATAAAGCAGGCACTGAAATTATCATTTGTTAATTGAACCCCTTTGGGGTGACCGGTAGTTCCCGAAGTATAAAGTTGGATTACATCATCATCGCCTTTACTCTCCAGCATGGGGTCCTCATCCAATTGAGAATCTCTCCAACCAATATAATCTTCCCATTCTTCATGATGACCACCTACGGTAATAATTTTCTTTATAGAAGGAATATCGTTCTTTATTTCCTCCACTAAACCAAAGAATTCAGGGCCAACAAACAGAATTTCGCTATTTGAGTCATTTAATATAAAAGCTACTTCTGGGGGAGCTAACCTCCAATTAACTCCTACTGTGACCGTTCTAGATTTGAAGGTTCCATACATAAACTCAAAAAATATGTCTGAGTTCTTGCCCAAATAAGCAACTCTGGAGTCTGGTTGACATCCTTCTTTTATGAGACCTTGAGATACTTTATTTGAGAATGAGTCTAACTCATTATAAGTAGTTTCCTTTTCTTCAAATTTATGAGCTATCTCATCTCCAGATTTATTGACTCTCCATCTAAAGATCTCAACCATTGTTTTTTCATAAGGTATATCCATAATTAATCTCTCGTTACAACCGTCTCAGGAGCTTGACCTCCGCCATGTTTCTTTAATTCTTCTCTAGCAACCGTTCTTCTATGGACCTCATCAGGTCCATCTGCAATTCTTAGAGTTCTCATATGTGCGTACATGCTTGCCAATGGGAAATCTTGACTAACACCCCCTCCACCATGCATCTGTATTGCTCTATCAATGACCTTACCAGCAACTATAGGAACATATACTTTTATTTGAGCGATCTCACTTCTAGCAACTTTATTTCCTACTGTGTCCATCATATGTGCTGCGTTCAATGTTAATAGTCTGGAAGTATCAATTTCAATCCTACTATCAGCTATATGATCAAAGTTTGCTCCTAATTCTGATAATTTTTTTCCAAAAGCAACTCTTTGTTCTGATCTTTCACACATCAGTTCTAATGCCCTCTCCATGACTCCAATAGTTCTCATACAATGATGTATTCTTCCAGGTCCTAATCTACCTTGCGCAATTTCGAAGCCTCTTCCTTCTCCTAAAAGAAGATTTTCTTTTGGTACCCTTACATCCTTAAAGGTAACCCTTCCATGACCATGTGGAGCATCGTCATAACCAAATACATGCATCATCTTTTCTACTTTAATTCCAGGAGTATCCATAGGAACAATAATTTGTGATTGTCTTTGGTGCTTCGGGTTATCTGGATTAGTGACACACATGAAAATTAACACCTTACATCTTGGATCACCTATTCCTGAAGTCCACCACTTCTCTCCATTAATGACATATTCATCTCCATCTAATACTGCTGAGGATGAGATATTAGTGGCATCAGACGAGGCGACAGCAGGCTCTGTCATAGCAAAAGCTGATCTTATTTCACCTTCAAGAAGAGGTTTAAGCCATTTTTCTTGTTGTTCTTCTGTTGCATACCTTGCCAAAACTTCCATGTTCCCAGTATCAGGAGCAGAACAATTAAAAATTTCGGCTGCAATGCCAGATCTTCCCATAATTTCGCATAAAGGAGCATAGTCTAAGTTGCTCATACTCTCTCCCATGGGATTTTCAGGTAAAAATAGATTCCATAGACCTTCTTCTTTAGCTATTTTTTTCTTATCTTCTATTATTTGAGGTACCTGCCATCTGTTACCTTGTTTAGTAAATTGTTCCATTTGCTCAGCATAAATAGCTTCAGCTGGATAAACATGATCATCCATAAACTTATTTATCCTTACCTGTAATTCTTTTGATCTATCTGAAAACTGTAGTTCCATTTCTCCTCCTATCTGTATTTCTAGGGTATTATAAGTTTCAGTTATAATACTTTTTTTTACTTAATCGAGTTTAACTCAGTAATTAATATAGTTAAAGAATGAATTTGAATGATACAGACTTAAACCTTTTTATTGCTTTTGAGGTTATATATAACGAAAGAAATCTAACAAAAGCAGGTGAAGTTCTAGGTATAACGCAGCCTGCAGTAAGTAATGCCTTATCTAGACTTAGGGACTTATTCGATGATGAACTTTTTGTAAGAACTTCTAAGGGCATGGTGCCCACTGCAGTTGCACAAAACATAGCTAAAGATATAAAAGAAGGCTTAAATCTGTTCAGGAATACAATCTCTGATTCTTCTACGTTTACACCAGAAACTGCTAGAACAACTTTCAAAATTTCTATGGGAGATACATCTTCTTATAGACTCTTACCAAAACTTTTTAAGGCGCTTGGAAAGAAGGCTCCTGAAATAGATTTTGTTAGTTATTTAACTCCCAGAAGAGAAACTCCTAGAGAACTGGCTGCTGGAAATATAGATTTTTCAATTGACCCTCCAATTCACACTGAAGGAACCCTAAGACATTCAAAGTTATTTGAAGATAAGTACGTCTTGATGGTGAGAAGAGATCACCCTATAGCAAAAAAGAAAAAAATTAGTCTTGAAGATTATCTCGACTTATCACATTTACTGATTTCAGAACGAAGTACTGGAATGGGCCATGTTGATATAAGCCTATTTAAATTAGGCCTTACAAGAAGAATTGCTCTTCGTGCACAACACTTACTTTTGGCACCCCATGTTTTAAGCAATACTGATTTAGCTTTAACCTCTACAAAAAGCTTTGCGAGAAGTAACAACTTAAAGACCTTTGAATTACCTTTTAAAGTTGATCCTCTTGTACTTCATCTGTATTGGCATGAAACAAAGCAAAATGATCCAGCTAATAAGTGGATTAGGGAATTGATACTTAAAAGTTACGGTTAAATTCTTTTGGTACGCATGGAGGGACTTGAACCCCCACGCCTTTCGGCACTAGAACCTAAATCTAGCGTGTCTACCAATTCCACCACATGCGCAAAAAGTTTGATTATTATAAGCAGAACCTAAATCTATTCCAGAGAAGAATTATTTAATTCTTTTCTAAATTCATCGATCTGTCTCTGGAGATTTAGGATGTTGCTATTGATTTGCCTTCTAAATGCATCTATTGAGCTTATAGCTTCCTCCTGATCCTTAATTCTCTTTTCTATATCTGAATTATTTTCCGAAGAAAGGTCCGTGAGGCTGTTACTCAATCTTTCTAAAGATTTTTCTAATTTTGCAATCTCTAAATCACTGGCTCTTTGTTTTGCAGAAATCGGAGAAATTTGTCCTTTTAAAGAAGTAAAACTTTCTTCTATTTCCTTTAGCTGAGCTTTAATGTTTGTTATGTCTCTTTTATTTCTTTTATTGCTGAGATCCCAAAGCAGCCTAACTTGCCTATCCAAAAATTTATCTTTATCTTCAAGAGAAGCAAAACTTTCTGCTGAAGCCTCTTTGCTGGTTAAAACACTTTCCTCTAAAGACCCTATTCTTTCAGAAAAATTTTCTCCGGTCTCTTGTTGATAATCTGAATTATTAAAGAACCAAAGACCCAAAATAACCAAGCCTCCAAGATTTAATAGGGATAAAAAAGATACAAATAATATACTGCTCCCCCCTACTCCTTTTTTTCCTTTTGAAGAGACAACAGTTGATCTTTCAGGTTTTATATCAGATGTCATTTTAATAAATTTTAGTCTTTCTTTATCTTCGCTTGTGGCTACAATAGAGTAACTAATTTAAATGGTAAATAAAATAAAGAAAATAATATTGTGAGGAAAATAAATGAATTTTGAATTTTCATCTGACCAAATGCTCCTAAAAGATCAAGCTAGAAAATTTCTTGAGGGAGAAGAGTCATTAAAAAAGGCCAGAGATGTCTTGGAAGGAGAAGCATCCTTTGACGAAAACCTCTGGAAATCAATTATTGAAATGGGTTTTACAGCTACAACTATTCCAGAAGAGTATGATGGATTAGGGTTGGGATATCTAGAGCTTTGCGTAATTGCTGAGGAACTAGGAAGAAGTCTAGCTCCTACTCCGTTTTCTTCAAGTGTATATCTAGCTACAGAAGCCATACTAAGGTTTGGGTCTGATGACCAGAAGAGAGCCTATCTTCCTAAGTTAGCTACTGGGGAGATAATTGGTTGTTTTGCGCACAGCGAATCTAATACATCACCTACCGAAGAAAATATATCTTGTTCCTTTGATGGAAGTAAATTAACCGGGCAAAAAATTGTAGTTAGCGATGGGGATGTTGCAGACTTTGCAATAGTTTCTGCTAAAAATGGTGGCTCTGTCGGTTTATGCATTGTAGATTTAAAAAGTGAAGGAGTTGAAATAAATACCGAAACAACATTAGATCCTTCTAGATCTCATGCTTCATTTAATCTAAATTCATCTGCTGAAGCCTTAGAAGGTACAAGCTGGGAAAGTATTCAAGAACTATTGGACAGAGCGGCTGTTTTATTTGCATTTGAACAACTTGGAGGAGCTGAAGCTTGTATGGATATGGCGAGAGAATATGCAATGGGAAGGTTTGCTTTTGGTCGTCCAATTGCTTCATTTCAAGCAATAAAACATAAAATAGCTGATATGTATATTGCAGTCGAACTAGCAAGATCAAATTGCTACTATGGGGCTTGGGCTTTAAGCACTGACGCTCCAGAACTTTCTACTGCAGCTGCAACTTCACGTGTCAGTGCAAGTCAAGCTTACAATGAATGTTCAAAAGAGAATATACAGGCCCATGGAGGTATGGGTTTTACTTGGGAATTTGACTGTCATCTTTATTACAGAAGGTGCAGACAATTAGCAGCAAACATAGGCAGTCAAGCAGTTTGGAAAGATAAATTAATAAGCTCTTTAGAAAGAGCAAATCAAATATAGGAGGAATCATGGATTTTAACGATACAACTCAAGAAGCAGAATTTAGAAAAGAAGTCTTTAGTTGGTTAAGTGCTAATGCTGAACTAAAAGATGGTTCTAAGGACTCTTTACCGGCAATGAGTGAAGAAGACGCACTGGTTAGAGCTAAAGAGTGGCAAGCAAAACTGTATGAAGGGGGATGGGCTTGTCTTCATTGGCCTCAAGAATACGGCGGAAGAGGATCTACTCCAATTGAAAGAGTTATTTGGGGGCAAGAAGTCTCCAAATTCAAAATTCCAGGAGGATTCTTTGAAATTGGACAAGGAATGGCAGGTCCTGTCTTGATGATGTATGCAAACGAAGAGCAAAAGAAAAGGTTTTTACCGCCCATGGCTAAAGGTGAAGAAATATGGTGTCAATTGTTTAGTGAACCAGGTGCAGGTTCAGATTTAGCAGGACTCAAAACTAAATCTGTATTAGAAGGAGATACTTGGACTATTAACGGTCAAAAAATCTGGACTTCTGGAGCTCATTACAGTGACTATGGAATACTAGTTACTAGAAGCGATCCAACAGTAGCTAAGCATAAAGGTTTAACTTATTTCTTCCTAGATATGAAAAGCCCTGGAGTTGAAGTCAGGCCAATTAAACAAATCTCTGGTGGAGCTAACTTTAATGAAGTCTATTTCACTGACGTAAAAATTCCTGATAGTCAAAGATTAGGTGAAATTGGTGATGGATGGAAAGTTGCTTTAACTACTTTAATGAATGAACGTCTAGCTGTAGGAGATGCTTCTGGTCCTGATTTTGAGGAAGCTTTTAATCTGGCGTGTGGTCATGACTTAAATGGGTCTTCTGCCATAAAAGATGGTTCTGTAAGAGATAAACTAGCAGATTGGTATTGTCAGCAGAGCGGACTGAAGTACACGAAGTATAGAAATATTTCAGCACTATCAAGAGGCGAAACACCAGGCCCACAAGCTTCAATAACAAAAATTGTAAGTGGAAATAAACTTCAAGAGATTGCTAACTTTGGAATGGACCTGATGGATGCGAATGGCATAGTAAGACAAGATGATCCAGAATACGGAATGTATCAAATGGGTTTCTTTGGAGCAGCTGGAATCAGAATTGCAGGCGGAACAGATGAAATACTTAGAAATATTATTTCTGAACAAGTTTTGGGTCTTCCGCAAGACATGAGAGCTGATAAAGGAATTCCTTTTAACGAGATCCCTACTAGCAATAAGTAAAAGCAATACTATAGATAGAGAAGAAGATCTTTTTTATCTAAAAAAACCTAAATTAGATTGGGATATGGGTGAACCTATATCCCTTTCCTTCAAAGATCGTTATTTCTATAAACAAGATGGCTTAGGAGAATCTTCCTATGTTTTCATAAATGGCAATGACCTAACAAAAAGATGGAAAAGATTAAAGAAACATGAATCATTTACTATTGGAGAACTTGGATTCGGCACGGGTCTTAATTTCTTAAATGTCTTAAAAGAATGGAAAACTTTTCAGAGAGAAGCAAAGCTCAACTTTATCTCCATAGAAAAGTTTCCTCTTGCTTTAGAAGATTTGGAAAAAGCTTTAGCAAATTTCCCTGATTTAAATTATGAAACAAAGGATCTATTGCAACTTTACCCTCCCCTATCTAGAGGTTTTCATAGGATTAACTTTGAGGAAGACAACGTTTCTTTAACTTTAATTTTTGATGATGTAGATAGAGGTTTAGATGATCTCCAAAAAACTACCAAGACATTTGATGCTTGGTTCTTAGATGGATTTTCTCCGAGAGAAAATCCTAAAATGTGGTCCAGTAAAATTTTAAGTGGCATCTCTAACTTAAGTCATAGCGAAACTACTCTATCTAGCTTTTCTGCTGCTTCTATTATTAAGAAATCACTCGAAGAAAATGATTTCAATATAAGTCTTGTTGATGGTTATAAACATAAGAGGCATATGATCAAAGCCTGCAGTAGTAGCTCAAATATAAAATCTAATTCAAATAGAAAGAAGATAGCAATTGTAGGTGCAGGAATATCTGGTTCATGTCTAGCCAACTCGTTAGCAAAAAGAGGGCATCACGTAACAGTATTTGAAAAAAATACAAATCAAAAAAAAGGTATACCCTCTTTTGTGGGTAATCCCAATCTATCACATGCAAATACTCCTTATGGTAGATTCTTGCTCGCCTCTTACTTGTTCTTCAGTCTCTATTACTCTAAATATTGCTCAAATTCTTGGAACGAAACAGGAGTTATAGTTCTTAAAGATGAGAAAGGAAATTACAACAAACTAGAGAAAATTTTTAGACAAATTAATGATTCAGATTTTATCGCTAAAGCAGACAAGGACTTATTTCTATCCATAGGTTTAGATGACTTAGGTAAGGATGCATTTTATTTCCCTAAGACGGGTTGGTTAAAAACTCAATCTGCAATAAATGAATTACTAAAGAACGATAATATTAAATTGAAAGAGGAAGAAGTAATTGAAATTAAAAACCCGAACGAGAATCAGAAAGAGCTAATCTCAAATAAAGCTAAGTATTTATTTGATGAAATATGCTTATGTAATTCGTTTAATGCAAAGAACTTAATTAAACTTCATGGGGTTAATAAGAAAAGAGGTCAAATTACTGAGGTAAAAAAACCTAAAGAAGATATCAATCTACCCATTTGTGGACAAGGATATATCTCTCCATATTCAAAAAATAATCTACTTATTGGTTCTAGTTATTCAAACGATGAATCCCATCTACCATCTAATCAAGATGATGAAGAAAACCTTCTTAAAATTAATCAAATGTTGGGTCTAGAATTAGAAAAAATTAAAAGTCATGTCTCCTTTAGATTTACAACAAAAGATCATCTGCCTTTACTGGGGTATAAAGAGGGTTTGATATTAAATTTAGGACATGGCTCAAAAGGATCAGTAAATTCACCATTATGTGCAGAAATTATCTGTGATTTTATAGACGGCGATCCTTTGCCCATAGATTCAGCTCTATATGAAGCCTTGAATCCTAATAGATTTAATTCTTGAAACTATTCAGAGCTTTATTGATAAGTTCATTTACCTCAGCTTGATCTTGTGGTGTATTCGACCTATTAAATCTAGAAAAGGCATACCAAACAACTTCTTCGCTTTGTGAGTCATGAAACCTTATGGAAAAAGAATCTTTATCGACTCTGTGATATCTTTGATCTAAGTCGCTATAAAATCCTCTTCTGTTGTAATTATTGAAACTTTGACTTCTGTCTATCTCTCTATCTGTTGCTAAATAAAACCTAACAATTAAATCTGATTCAGATGATTCTTTAAGGCCTTTATTTTGGAGATTAGATCTTATGGCTCTCTCTATCCTTTGGTATAAGATTGGATTGAGGCTTATTTGTGAAGCTCCTTCTTCTTTAGAGGGATTTTCAATTTGAAAACTTCTGTAACTACTTAAATCGTAAATTATATCTTGATCAGTTTCTATATTGGGACTTGATGCACATGAGCTGAATAAAATTAAAACCAATAGGCTAAAAAAATGAGTAAAAGTTAGTTTCATGATTGTCATATCCTAATTAAAAAAAATTTAGAAGAAAAGGAAGAATTTTCTTCCAAGCTTTTTCTTGCAAGACTGCAATTGTTGATTGTAAATTATTGATTGATTATTTACCTCATCTGCTACACCCAACAACCAAGGTTTAGATCTATGATTACCTTTCTTAAAGCCTGCTATCCCTTCATGATAAGCAAGATAAAGTGCTCTAGCATCATCTCTTGAAATACCCAATTCTTTAACAGATTTATTGTTATACCAACCTATAAAATCTACTGCATCATTAAAATCATTTCGTTGTTTAAACCAACCTCCCGTTTCTTCTAAGTACATTTCCCAAGTTCCATCTATTGCTTGTGCGTACCCTCTAGCACTACTTTTCCTTTTCCAAGGAATAAAACCTAAAAGTTGAGTTCTCTCTGGTCTGGCATTTGCCACAAAGCTAGATTCTTGTTTTATAAAAGCCATACTTACAGAAATTGGGATATTCCAGTTCTCTTCAGATTTCTTAGCAGCCTTGTACCAAGATTTTTTTTCTGTAAATATCAAGCAAACATCTTCGGTAAAGGCTGGAGGTTTTGAAGCACAAGCAAACAAAAAAAATACAATAAATATGCTAAATGCAATTTTAGTTAAGGAATTCATTTTCTACCTCCTGTTCATTAAGTATTGTAATTCCTAATTCTTCGGCTTTCTTTAATTTGGAACCAGGAGAAGTACCTGAAACCAGATAATCTGTTTTAGACGAAACACTTGAAGAAACCTTAGCTCCCATTTTAATGAGAGTTTCTTTAAGCTGGCTTCTAGAAAAGGAACTAAAGCTCCCAGTTATAACAATTGTTTTTCCTAAGACAAATGAATCTGAAATAATTTTATTTGTTTCTAGTGTTATTCCTTTTTCTAATAGGGAATATACAGTGTCTCTATTACTTTTATCTTTAAAATATTCTTCGATATAAGTTGCGGCTACGGGGCCAATATCGTTTATTTCTAGAAGATCATCCTGATTGGCACCCATTAATTCTTCTAAATTAGAAAAATGTAATGATAAATTGAGTGCCGTAGTCTCACCAACCTCTCTTATGCCTAAAGCATAAATAAACCTATTAATTGAAATGTTCTTACTTTTTTCTATAGATTCAATTAAATTCTTAGCAGATTTATCTCCTAGTCCAGGCAACTCAGAAATCTCTTCATGAGCCAGACTATATAGATCATCTATTTTTGTAATTAATTTTTCTCCGATAAACTGCTCTAATATTTTTTCTCCAAGACCATCTATATTCATGGCATTTCTAGATACAAAATGCTTAAAAACTTCAATAAGTTGATCAGGACATTTTTTGTTATTACACCTTAAGACCACGCCATCTTCATCCTTGTTTAAAGGTTCTTCGCAGCAAGGGCAGAATTGAGGTATTTTTACTTTTTTTGCGCTCTCTGGTCTTACCTTAAGGTCTACTTCAATTATTTGAGGTATAACATCACCAGCTCGCTTTAATAAAACGTGATCCCCCTCTCTTACATCTAATCTATCTATCTCATCAAAGTTATGTAGGCTTGCATTTGATATGGTTACTCCACCAACTAAAACTGGGTCTAATTCAGCAACTGGTGTGATAGAGCCAAGCCTACCTACCTGAAAACTAATTTTCTTTAATAAAGTCCTTCCGACTTCTGCAGGAAATTTCCTTGCTATAGCCCACCTAGGAGCTCTTGAAACCTGTCCTAATTTTTTTTGTAGACCAAAGTCATTAACTTTATAAACTACTCCATCAATTTCATAATTAAGCTTATCTCTCTTTGAGTTTATATATTCAAAGTAATCGATGCTTTCTTGTAAAGAATTACAAATTTTAGTTTCAGAATTTATAGGAAGACCCCACCTAGAAGCCATAGATAACATTTCATATTGGTTATCTGGAAGATCCTTGTCCTCTAACACACCAAACCCATATATAAATATTTTTAGAGGTCTTTTTGAGGTTACGGAAGGGTCTAATTGTCTTAAACTACCAGCAGCAGCATTTCGAGGGTTAGCAAATACCTTTTCTCCCTTTTTCTCTGAATCTTCATTGATTTGATCAAAGTCACTCTTATTTATAAATACCTCTCCTCTTGCCTCTAAAGAATTCGGAAATTTAGATCCTATAAGTGCAAGTGGTATCGTCTTTATAGTTTTTATATTATGAGTAATATCTTCACCAACTTTGCCATCTCCTCTTGTTGAAGCTTTAACAAGCTTCCCATTTTCATAAAGTAAATTAACGGCAACACCATCAAGTTTAGGTTCAGCGCTATATACTATGCCTCCTTCAACCAAAGATCTTTCCTTTATTTTTCTTTCAAAATCTATTAGATCTTCATCATTAAAAGCATTTTCTAGAGACAACATCGGTGAAAGATGCTCCGACTTTGTAAAACCATCTAAAGGCTTAGAACCTACTCTCTGAGAAGGAGAATTACTATCTACAAAATTAGGATGCGCTTTCTCTAAGTCTAGTAGTTCTTTGAAATATAAGTCGTATTCAGCATCACTTATCTCTGGTTTATCTTCTGTGTGATAAAGATATGCATGCTTTTGTATTATTTCTTTAAGCTCTTCGTATCTTTTTTTATCTTTCCCTTGCGAACTCATTAGGCTTTAGGCAGATCTTGCTAATTGCTTTCTTTTCGATTCAATTATAGAAGTTCGAAGGTGATCATGCATTTGCTTAGTCAGGAAGTTTCTATTTTCATCTAGCACATTACAACCAAAAAGATCAGAAATATTAGTTGCAAAGCTATACATGTAATCAAAAGCCTCTATTGAATTATTAATTTTTTCTGTATTAAGCACCAAAGCTACATCGGAGGAAGAATTTCCATCTATAAAATAACCTGGTTTTTTTGCATTCAATAAGCTAAAGATTAGTTTATTGTCGTCATCTAGAATACTAAGATGACCCTGCTCTTCATGCCGTATATTTAAAGATTCATAATTTTCTACTATGCTTTCTTTAGAAAAGACATCATTCTGAGAACTTAAATTAATAATGACGAGATTATGTTGCTCTACTTCACTAATTGTTTCTTTTCTTTCTTCTGAATGTATTTCTTCATCATGAGGCTCATCAAAAATCTCTGTCTCCAATTCATTTTCTTGATGATCAAAATATTCTTCGCTGTCTTGCAATACTTCTTCAATAGACTCTGGGCTCATTAATTCAACTTTTATCCCTTCATTTCTAGACCTGAGAGCCCTCCTAAAACCATCAAAAATAATTAAGGCTAAAAGAAGACCCAATAAAATTGTTAGAATTTCAGGTAGGTTCATAGTTTTAGGCAGTACCAGAAATTCGGACTGCTTCCTCTACATCAACAGCTACTAGTTTAGAAACTCCTGGTTCTTGCATAGTAACTCCCATTAAGTGTTTGCTCCTTTCCATTGAAATTTTATTATGTGTTATGTACACAAACTGAACCCTTTCTGACATCTCTTCTACAAGACTAATAAATCTCATGGTATTTAAATCATCCAGAGGAGCATCTACTTCATCTAATAAACAAAACGGTGCTGGATTTAATTCAAAGAAAGCAAAGACTAAAGATATTGCAGTTAAAGCCTTTTCTCCTCCTGAAAGCTGGGCTACGCTTGCGTTCTTTTTACCTGGAGGTCTTGCAACTATACCTACACCTGAAGTTAATAAGTCATCACCTAGAAGTATTAGCTCTGCATGACCTCCTCCAAAAAGCTTAGGGAAGGAAACAGCTAAACTTGAATTTAACTTATCAAAAGTGTCCTTAAAGGTTGTTCTTGTTTCTTTGTCTATTTTTGCAATAGCGTTCTCAAGGGTTGATAGCGCATTTAATAATTCTTCATTTTGTGCATCTAAATGCTCTTTTCGTTTTTCTTCTTGCTCATGCTCTTCCATAGCAGCAAGATTGATAGCCCCCAGTCTAGCGATCTTTCTTTCTATTGCCTCTAGTTCAGACTGATAAGTTTCTAGATCAGATTTACTATCTAAATGCTCTAATAGCTCTTTTAAGTTCTGCCCCTCTTCAGTAATAAGTTTTTCTATATTTTTAGCTTCTAATTTCTTTTCCTGGTGTTTAAGCTTCATATCTTGAAGACTTTCTCTAGAAGAGCTAACTAATTGCTCCTTTTCAACTCTTTGTCTCTCTATAGACCTTATTCTTTCTTGAACCTCATCCATAGAAGCTCTAGCTTCTTTCATTTTATTCTCTATGATTAGTCTGCTCTCTAAAAGCCCTTCAAGTTCTTTATCCTTTTCTTTTAGGGGCTCTTCTGCAACTTTGATTTTCTCCTCGAAATCAGTAATTTCTTCATTCAAACCAGAGATCTGATCTGAGTTATGTTTGATTTGAGAAACGCACGTAGCTAACTTTGCTTGAAGATCTGCAAATTCTTGAGTTCTATCTAAAAGGTCTAATCTCTCTTCTTTGCTTGCCTCTGAACTAGAAATCATCACCTCTTTAACTTTAGAAACTAAGTTTGGAGGTTCTTTAGCCAAACTATCTAATGTTTGATTAAGTTCTTTTAATTGTATTCTAGTTTCTTCTATTTTTGCCTTATCCACTTCACCTTTGCTGATTCGTAGGACAATTTCATGAAGCTTTTTAAGCTCATTGAATGTCATATTTATTCTTGAATGATAGTCCTGCCAATCAGAAATAATCTGATTCACAGATCCATCAATATCTGTCTCGTTGAACTGCTTATTTCTCAAATCGTCCAGTTTGGGTGATATCTCAGAAATTAATTTATTAATATTTTTTTCTTCTTCGTTTAAATCATGAAGCTGCCTTTTTCTTTCTGACAAAGTCTGATTTTTTAAAGAAAGCTTATCTTGAGAGCTAGTTATATTTTCCCTTTCAGATTGAATAGCTTGTTCAGCTCTAGAGATATCTGCTCCTGCACTATAGAACTCTTGTTGAATTTTATCTATGGATATTTGTATTTCTGATTGCTTTTCCCTAAGAATATCTACTTCTGTATCAGAGGTAGTTTTTGAAGTATTTATCTTTTCAACTTCTATTTGCTGGAGTCTAACTTCTTCTTCTAATTTAGAGGCATTATCAGCTTCTGTCTGCCATTGATAAGCTCTCATCTTTCCTTTTAATAAAGACTCTTCTTCTCTTAACTCTGAATATCTTTCTGCAGCTCTTGCTTGTTGTTTTAGCTTAAAAAGAAGCCTCCCTATTTCTTCACGTAAATCTTCTAATCTAGATAAATTTTCTTTTGTTCTTCTAATTCTTGATTCTGTTTCTTTCCTTCTTTCAAGATACCTAGAAATTCCTGCTACTTCTTCTATATATCCTCTCATTTCTTCTGGTTTTGAGCTCACCAACCTCTCTATCATTCCTTGTTCTATAATCGCGTAGTTTCTTGGACCAAGACCAGTTCCCAAGAATAGGTCCGTAATGTCCCTTTTTCTGCAGCTAGTGCCGTTCAGATAGTAATTTGATTGACCTTCAATATCGTGGACTCTTCTTACAGATATCTCACTATAACTAGCATATTCTCCACCTATCCTCCCTTCTGAATTATCAAAAATAAGTTCAATTGATGCCCTTGAAACTGGCTTTCTGGAAGAAGAACCATTAAATACAACCTCAGCCATAGACTGGCTTCTAAGATTTTTTGCTGAGCTTTCACCTAATACCCATCTAACTGCATCAATAACATTTGATTTTCCACATCCGTTTGGACCAACAATAGCTGTTAAATCTGCAGGAAAGCTGATATTTGTTGGATCAACAAAAGACTTGAAGCCCGAAAGCTTTACGGTTTTTAATCTCATATTTTATTAATGTTTGGGGGGCAGAAGGCCATCGCCCTCTTAGACGCAAGCGAAAGATAAATAAACCTTTCCATTGCTTGCTAAGTCTATTCTATTTAAGGCCTTTAAACTACTGATTTTTTACTAAATCTATAGCATCTATTGCCACCTGAAGAGCTTCTTTTTCATTTGGATCATCTATATTTTTTATGGCTTTTAACCAAAAATTCTTAGCTTCTTCTATATTGCCTTTTTCTAGAGACCCAATGCCTTTAATAGTCAGAGTGATCGGGTTATCTGGATCATTAGACATAGCAAATTCAAGATAGGCGTTTACCTCTTCAGTAAATTGCTTATTCTCTGAAAGAAAAAGAATTTGAGCACGTTCTGAATAGATACTAGTAGGTATTTCCTCATGGAAATTTTCTATCAAGTAGTCTAAAAAGAATAAGCTTTCCTTAAATTTTGATTTAGTTTTGAAGTCCTGGGCTAAAATAAAAATTTCCGAAGCCTCCAATTTAATTTCTTCTAAGGACTGCCTTACTTGGACATCATTAAATTCTTGGTCTAACTCTAAAGAATCATTAATCATATTGGTCAGTTTAGTTTCTTTATGTGATCCCAAATTCAATGGACCAAAATAAAGAAAAGTAACTGAGAGCAAAAATAGAGTAATAAAAAAACCGCCGGTTTTAACTGAAATAACTTTTTCAATCTTTACAAAATAAACCAAGATAAAAAGACTTATTAGAAATATTAAAATGAAGATGATCATTTATTTCACTTCTACGTCTTTGCTCTTTCTCATGTTCAAATAGAAAGCAATAAATAGGACTAAAAATAAAAATATGAAAGGTCCTACCCATAACACCAAAGTTGTCGAATTAAATCTAGGCTCATAAACAATATAATCTCCATATCTTGCAATCAGATAAGACTTGATCTCATCATCAGTCTTTCCTTCAAGGATTAACTTATGCACTTGATTCTTTAAGTCTTTGGAAATAGGAGAATTAGAACCGTCTAAGCTTGAACTTTGGCATTTAGGACACCTCAACTCCTTGTTTAAGCTGTTAAACCTTTCATAATCAATATCATTATTGAAGGAATATAGGTCACTGCCTTCTTCGCAATAAAGTGAATTAGAGATAAAAACTAAAAGAAAGAAAATTAACTTCTTCATTTGATTAATCAATGTACTTTGTAAACTTTTCTTCCCAAACTTCAGGAGTTAATGCTCCCGTATGTCTGACTTTTATTAAACCATCTTTTCCAATTAAAAAGGTCTCTGGAGCACCATATACTCCCAAATCTATTGCCAATCTTCCTTCGGGATCAAAAATACTAAATTTAAATGGGTTTCCTGTTCTATCTAATAAATTCAAAGCCTCTCTTCTATCATCTTTATAATTTATTCCATAGACAGTGATATCTGGATTATTTTTTAACTGCATAAGGAAAGGATGTTCAACTCTACAAGTTATGCACCAAGTAGCCCAGACATTGATAATAAATGGTAGATCTTCAAGATCGTTCTTACTAAGAACCTTGCTTTTATCTAAGGAAGATAAATTAAAATCTGGAAATTGTTTGTCTATTAGAACGGAGTTAAGTTCCTGATTATCATTTTTTAAAAAGATAAATAGTGAAGCCACTAAAATAACAAAAACAACTAGAGGTAACTTTGTAACAATATTATTCATCTCTATTCCTAAAGTTTCTTCTTGATGAAATAAAAGTTCCTATTGTTACTAGTAAAGCTCCAAACCATATCCACCTAACTAAGGTTTTTATTTGAATTCTAAATGACCAGATATCTGTATCAAGTTCCTCTCCTAAGGTTACGTAGTAATCTTTAATTAAGGTAGGTCTAATTCCAGCCTCAGACATAACTTGATTTGAAGAGGGATAAAATCTTTTTTCAGTATTAAGAGTAAAGCTGTTATTTTCATTTTCTACAATAAAAGTTGCTTTATCAGCTGAGTAATTTGGCTGTGATTCCTTAATTATTCTTTCAAACTTAAAGTTATTTCCAGCTAATTCATAAACCTGTCCTTTAGATAAGATTATTTCTCTTTCAAAAGAGTAAGATGAAACAAAACCAACCCCTAAAACAAAAAAAGCTGTTCCTATATGAGCCAAAGTACTTCCTGTTTTTGTGTAAATTTGAGCTAGATATTTGCTTCTTTCTTTTTGCTTAAAGCTCAATAAATTACCTAGCAAAATAATTGTAAATAATACTAGAGACAGGATACTAGAGAAATAGAGCTCTTCAAAAACCAAATAACTTATAGAAACTAATACTATAAAAAATAAAAATGAGTAGATGGCTAGGGCCTTTAAAATAGATAGATTTTCAGTTTTTCCCCAAGAGAAGAATAAGGCTACTACCTGCAAAAAAGCTAAACCTATAGCAAAAGGAATAATTAAGGTATCGTAGTATGGCCTTCCTACAGATATCTGTTTGCCATCAAAAATTGCTTCGTAGATGAGAGGAAAGAGAGTACCAAACATAATTGCAATTCCCAAAATAACTAAAAATATATTATTAAGAAGAAACCCAAACTCTTTCGAAGTAGTTGTATAGCCTGTTTCTGGAATTTTGTTTGTATTCTTAAAAGAAAAAATTATCAACGAACCAATTACAAAATAAGTAAATATGCCTAATAAAAAAACTCCTCTTTCAGGATCTAAAGCAAAAGCATGAACAGAAGTTAAAATTCCTGATCTAACTAAAAAGGTTCCTAAAAGGCTCATTGAGAAAGCTAAGATAGATAATAAAACTGACCAATTTTTAAAATGCCCTCTTTTTTCACTGACTATCAAAGAGTGAATCAATGCAACAGCCATTAACCAGGGGACAAAGGCAGCATTCTCAACAGGATCCCAAAACCACCAACCTCCCCAACCTAATTCATAATAAGCCCACCAACTTCCAATAGTTATGCCTAAAGTTAGAAACCCAGTAGCCATTAAAACCCAAGGTCTAGTTCTTCTAGCCCAATCTTGATTAACCGAGTTCTGTAACAAAGACGAAACAGACATAGCAAAGGGAATTGCTAAACCTGCATAACCTAAATATAGAATAGGAGGATGTATAGTAAAAGCAAAGTCTTGCAATAAGGGATTTAAGTCAACTCCGTTTTGAGGTACGACTGGCAGCAATCTCTCAAATGGATTTGAAGTAAAGACTGTAAAAGCTATAAAGAAGAAAATAATCTGCAACAATATCGATCCAGTAATGTCCTTTGATAGATCCTTTTCTTTGAGGATATAAAATAAACTCCAAGAACACAGAAGAAAAATCCAAAGAAGAAGAGAACCTTCATGAGCTCCCCATGTCGCTGATAACTTATAGTAAATGGGTAAATTAATATTCGAATTTTGAGCAACATATTTAACCGAGAAGTCATCAATAGAGAATGAATAAATCAGAATAGATAAACTAGAAAGAGTAAATAAAAAAACTAAAACAATAATAGGAGAAATTAATGAAGTTAGATTAGTTTCTTTATTGAAACTCCAAACTAGAGGTACTAAGCTCCCCATAAAGCTTATAACCATAGCGCTTATTAGAAACAAAAAACCGACTTCAACTATCATCTTTTTTTAAAGCATTCGCCACTTCAGGAGGCATGTAATTTTCATCGTGCTTTGCTAGAACTTCTGTGGCCTGAAAGGATCCATCCTTAGCTAGATTTCCTTGCACAACAACTCCTGCATCTTCTGAGAAAAGATCAGGCAAGACTCCACTATATTTAACTAAAAGATTATTCTCATAATCAGTTATTTGAAATTGAACTTCTAAAGAAGTCTTTGATTTTACAACTGAGTCTTTAAGCACCATACCTCCAGCTCTAATATTTATTCCTTTTATTTCTGATGAATTTTTCAACTCCGTTGGCGTATAAAAAAGATTCAAGTTGCTCGATAGACCTCTAACAACTAGTAAAATTGCTATAGAAATTGCAAAAAAGATTACCAGGAAAGTAATTAATCGTTGTTTTCTAAGCGGGTGCAATAAATTTATCCTTTGTCTCTTTGTTTTTTAAGAATCTTTTTATGCTTTAGATATGGCTGAAAAAGATTAATGAAGATTAAAATAATAAAAATGACTAAAACATAGACCACATAAAAATAATTATCATCCATATTTATTTCTGAGATTAAATTAATTAAATCCATTCTAGTCTCCTAAAATATTTTGCTTAAACCAATTCTTTCTCTGTTCTCTTAATGCCAATTCAGTTCTTAGCCTAAGAAAGAGAAGAGCGATAAAGAGAAAGTAAAACCCTAGTACATTAGCTAGTAAAGGCAAGTACATCTCTGGAGACATCGATGGTGCTTGTGTCAAAGTAAAAGTAGATGGTTGATGAAGTGTTTGCCACCAATCTACTGATTTTTTAATTATAGGAATCATGGATACACCTACTAGTGAAAGAAGAGCAGCTGCACGATCTCCTTTTGTTTTATCTTCAATGGAAGAATAAATGCCTACAATAGCCGCGTATATAAAAAACAAAATTAGAGTTGATGTAAGTCTTGCATCCCATACCCACCATGTTCCCCAAGTAGGCTTCCCCCATATTGCTCCACTTATTAAGGCCATTAAGGTAAAAGAAGCTCCTATAGGAGCTGCCGACCTTAATAGCATTCCAGCCACTTTAGCCCTCCAAATTAGACAAATTCCTCCTGTTATTGCCATAAGTATAAATATTGATTGGGATAGAATTGCAGACGGAACATGAATGTAAATAATTCTGTATGCATCTCCTTGCTTATAATCAGTTGGAGCAAAGAATAACCCCCAAGACAAACTAATAAAAACTAAAAGTAAGGAAAGTGAAATCATAAATGGTAGATATTTCATTATCCATTTATACAAAAAAGGTGGTGAGCCCATGGAAATAAACCAATCTTTAACTTTATTAAAACTAGTCACTGTTAATCCTCAAAGCTTCCGCTGTGGCTATTGAAATAAAAGGCATTACTATAAATAACATAGCTCCCAAAAAAAATAAGTAACTTGAGTATTCTATTTCTTGAATGGCAGCATTTGTAGCAGCAGTACCCAACAAAAGTACAGGTATGGAAAATGGCAAGACGATGATAGCACTTAATATAGCTCCCTTACCTAGAGAAAGCGCCCCTCCAAAAGCACTCAGAAAACTTAGAATTAAAGTTCCAAGGATCAAACTAACTAAAAGCGTAAAAATAGATGAAGTAGGTAAATCAAAAAAGATAACTCCAATCATTGAAGCCAGAAGAATTGGAGACCCAGTTATCATCCAGTGAGAAAATACTTTGACTATTATCAGTAAAAAGATAGGTTGGTTTGATATAAAAAGTTGGTCTAGAGTACCGTCATTAAAATCTTCATTAAATAAACTCTCAACAGCCAGAAGAGAGGATAAAAGAGCAGCTATCCATAAAGTGCCTGGTGCTATCCTGTTCAGAAAAGAACTATCTGATCCTATGGCTAAAGGGAAAAAAGTTAAAACGACTAAAAAGAAAATTAATGGAGTTAGATAACTACTAGTTTTTCTATAAGCAATAAGAAGGTCTTTTTGAAGAAGCCTAAATAAGATACTTGTTAAATTTAATTTATTCATATTAATCTAGATGAAATGCCCCATATTCTTCATTTGATTTTCTATGGCCTGTTAACAAAAAGGAACATCCTCTGTTAATGAGTTCTTTTATTAGATCTTCTACTGCTTTATGTCCTTGATCATCTAAAGCAGAAAAAGGTTCATCAATTAAATACAATCGAGCATCAGTTAGAAGCCATTTAGCTATAGATACTCTTTTCTTTTGACCTACTGAAAGCTCAGAAACCAATACGTCTTTTTTATTAAGCAAGTTAACCCTTTCTAAAGATTCCATTAATTTATCTGTTTCAAAATTTAGTGGATGAGCACTCAAATATATGTTTTCAATTACTGTTAGTCTTCCCTTCAAAGCCAAAGAATGTCCTTGATAAAAGGATTCAGATGTTAAAATTTGGTTTTCTCTAGTTACTAAATTTCCGTTCCACTTAATTTCACCTTGGCTTTCTTTAATCAAGCCCAAAAGGGTTCTAAGGAGGGTTGTTTTTCCTGATCCATTTGTACCTATGATTTCTAATACTTCACCTTTATCTAGACTAAAAGATAAATCCGATAGAATCGATTCATTAGATCTAAAGCAATTTAGGTTATTTACTTCTAACAAGGTATTTTTTTTGTTTGAAACTGAATTTTATCAAATATAGGTGAAGACTAAAATGCACTAAAAAACCTTTCTTAATTTAACCTTCAAAGGTTATTTGATTACAATGCTTTTTAAATGAATAGATTAAAAGAGTTTTCTAAAAGAAAAAGCATAGAACAAGTAGAAGAAGGTTCAGAATTAGCACCTAAATTTGATGATAATGGTCTAATTCCTGTCGTAATTAGTGATTATTCTTCAAATGACATACTAATGCACGGCTATATGAACCAGGAGTCACTTAAGCAAACTATAGATACAGGAGAAGCTCATTATTGGAGCAGAAGTAGGCAATTACTTTGGAAAAAAGGTGCAACAAGCGGAATGACTCATAGAGTTAAAGAAATATTAATAGATGATGATCAAGATGCAATTTGGTTAAAAGTTGAAGTTGAAGGTTTAGGCGCGAGTTGCCATGTGGGATACAAATCTTGTTTTTATCGTAAGATAATTAACGAAGAAGATAGTTCAATTAGACTAGAGTTTACAGAAGAGGAGAAAGTATTTGATCCTGATATTGTTTATCCAGGATCAGAAAATCCAACAAAGCTATAAATTATCATTCCACCAGATTCTAAATCTTGAATTAGTTGATAGAATAAATGT
Source organism: uncultured SAR86 cluster bacterium (assembly GCA_902628375.1). Lineage (GTDB taxonomy): Bacteria > Pseudomonadota > Gammaproteobacteria > Magnimaribacterales > Magnimaribacteraceae > CACOMS01. Next base: position 27,976 of record CACOMS010000008.1, read on the forward strand.
GAAGGCCCCGTTAGCTCAGTCGGATAGAGCGCTGGATTCCTAATCCAGAGGCCATAGGTTCAAATCCTGTACGGGGCACCAGGAAAAGTTATGAATTGGAAGAAAGAAACAGAACAAATATCTTTAAGACAAAAGTTAGCAAAAGCTCAAGGAGGAAAAGAAGCCATAGAACTCCAACATAAAAAAGGGAGATTAACTCTTAGAGAAAGAATAGAAATATTAGTTGATAAAGACTCTTTCCAAGAGCAGGGAGAAATAGCTGGTGGTAGTGAATTAAATGAAAAAGGTGAAATAGAAAGTTTCACACCAGCAAACTTTATTCTAGGTTTTGCAAAAATTAACAATAAGCCTGTTGTTGTAGGTGGAGAAGATTTCACAGTGAAAGGAGGTTCTCCAAATCCTGCTGGACTTAGAAAGAGTGTATATACAGAAGAGCTTGCTCTTCAATATAAAATGCCTTTGGTTAGATTGCACGAAGGTGGAGGTGGGTCTGTAGCCGGCCCTGCTAAATCTAAGAATAAAGGTTATGGCGGAGATCCTGTTTTTTCTAAATCCAGGTTTAAATCTGTTGCTGATACCTTAAAGGAAATACCAGTGGTTTCTGCTGCTGTAGGACCTGTAGCAGGCCTTCCTGCAGCTAGATTTGTAGCATCTCATTTTAGGATTATGACCAAAAAAACCTCTCAAATACTGGTAGCAGGACCAGCTGTTGTTGAAAGAGCTTTTGGTAAATTAATGACTAAAGAAGAGTTAGGTGGCTCTAAAATTCATAGCCAGAATGGAGTTGCAGATAATATTGCTGAAGATGAAACCGATGCATTTAAACAAATAAGGCAATTTCTTGAATTTTTTCCTCAAAATATTTACGAAATACCAGAAAGAAAATTATCTGAAGATCCAATAAATAGAGAACAAGAAGAACTTTTATCAATTGTTCCTAAAGACAGAAAAAAATCATATGAAATGAGGGACATAATTAAATATGTTTTTGATGAAGCTTCATTTTTTGAAATGACAAAGTTCTTTGGTAGAGGGATTATTACTGGCTTCGCAAGAATAAATGGTTATTCAGTTGGAATACTAGCTAATGATTCTAATTTTTATGCTGGTTCTATGTCTGCAGATGGAGCTAAAAAGACAGCAAGATTTGTTAGGACTTGTGATACTTTTAATATTCCGATAGTAAGCTTAGTCGATGAACCTGGTTTCTTAATTGGTCCAGAAGCAGAATCTCAAGCTACTATACTTTATGGTACTGAAGCTGTTCTAGCTGTAACTGAGTCTACCGTGCCATGGTCAACTGTAATGATAAGAAAGTCATTTGGTGTAGCAGCAGCAGCTCATTATGGTCCAGACGGTTATGTTCTTGCTTGGCCTTCTGCTGAATCTGGCCCTCTTCCTTTAGAAGGCGGAGTAGCTGTAGCATTTAAGAAAGAGATTGAATCAGCTAAAGATCCAGAAGCTAAGAGAAAAGAAATAGAACAAAAGATGAGTAAAAATCAGAATCCTTTTCCAAGAGCTGAAAGCTTTTCTGTACATGAAATTATAGATCCTCGAAAAACTAGGTTTTATCTTTCTAACTGGGCAGAAAGGATTCAGCCTCAAATGAAAGCAAAGTTATTCAAGTAAATAAGAAACTTATTTGAAGACATAATAATCTTAGAAATATATACTATTTCGTTCACAATAATTTAAGGAGTTGATGATATGAAATCATGTAAACAATTTTATATAAATGGAGAATGGGTTGATCCTGCAGAAGGAACTAATTCATTTGAAGTTATTAATCCTGCTAACGAAGAGGTTATAGGGGAAATAGCTTTAGGTAGTGCAAAAGATGTAGATAATGCCGTAAGCGCTGCTCAAGAAGCTTTCAAAACTTTTAGTACTACTTCTGTAGAAGAGAGGCTTGGCCTTTTAGGAAAAATAGTTGAGGTATATCAATCTAGATATGATGAAGTTGCTGAAACAATCTCTAAAGAAATGGGTGCCCCACTTTCTTTATCTAAAGCAGCTCAGGCAGCTACAGGACTAGGTCACTTTGCTCAAACTATAGAGATCCTTCAGGATTTTGATTGGGAGGAAACTAAAGGAAGAAATATCATTAGAAAAGAACCTATAGGAGTTGTAGGAATGATTACTCCATGGAACTGGCCAATTAATCAAATTTCTTGCAAAGTTGCTCCTGCCCTAGCAGCTGGATGCACAATGGTTCTTAAACCAACAGAAATTGCACCACTAAATGCTATTTTATTTGCTGAGATAATGGATGAAGCAGGTGTTCCAGCAGGTGTTTTCAATCTAGTTAATGGAGATGGACCAACTGTAGGTGAAGCTATGTCTTCACATCCCGGTATAGACATGATGTCTTTCACTGGATCTACAAGAGCGGGAATCAGTGTTGCTAAAGGTGCAGCAGATACTGTTAAGAGAGTCTCACAAGAACTTGGTGGGAAATCAGCAAATATAATTCTAGATGACGCAGATTTTGAATCTGCAATTACAGGAGGAGCGAAACACTGCTTTAACAATAGCGGCCAATCTTGTAATGCCCCTACTAGAATGCTTGTTCCTGAATCAAGACATGATGAAGCTAAAGAAATAGCCAAAAAAGCAGCTGAGTCTACTAAAGTGGGTGACCCTTTTGCTGAAGATACAGGTATAGGACCAGTAGTAAGTGAAGTTCAATTTAATAAAATCCAAGGCCTTATAGAAAAAGGTATTGAAGAAGGAGCAGAACTTGTAGCTGGAGGTCCAGGAAAGCCTGAAGGGCTTAATGCGGGTTACTATGTTAGACCAACTGTTTTTGCTAATGTTAATAATGACATGACAATTGCAAGAGAAGAAATTTTTGGTCCAGTTTTATCAATTCTTCCATATAAAGATGAAGATGAAGCTCTAGAAATTGCTAATGATACTGAATATGGTCTCTATGGTTATGTTTCTTCTGGAGACATAGAGAGAGCCAAATCAGTTGCCAATAGAATAAGAAGTGGAAGTGTTGCGATAAACGGAGCATCAGCAGACTTCACAGCACCTTTTGGAGGATATAAACAATCAGGAAACGGAAGAGAATGGGGTCCTTTTGGATTTGAAGAGTTCTTAGAAGTTAAAGCTGTTATTGGTTATAGCCAATAAGATAAAAAGGCCACTTAAGTGGCCTTTTTTACACTTCGTTAATTATTTTATCTCCCGAAACTAACCTGGATATATTATCTAAGAATAAATCAACTGCCCTCTCTGGAGCTTTAGGTCCCCAAGCAGAGTCATGAGGTGTTATGAAACAATTTTCTAGCTCCCATAAAGGAGAGGAATCTGGAAGTGGCTCTGGATCAGTAGTATCAAGAGCTGCAACTGAAATTTGTTTTGATTCCAAAGCTTTGATTAAGGCTTCTTCATCTACTGTCTCTCCCCTTCCAACATTAATAAACATTGAAGATTCTTTCATGCATTTAAATTGATCTTCTCCAAATACCTTTAAAGTTTCAGGAGTTACTGGCAAGCAATTAACTACAAAATCGCTTTGTTTAAGCATTTCATCTAAGTCACTAGGCTTAAAAAGCTGATCTAAGTTATTTGTATCCACCGGAGTTCTCTTGGTAGCAAGAACTCTCATTCTAAAAGCTTTTGCTAATCTTCCTACTTCTTGACCAATACCACCAAATCCAGCTATACCTATAGTTAAATCAGTTAATTCACCAGTTAACATCATTGGTGTCCAGTCCTTGTTTTTTTGTTTTTCTATATGAGAGTCTATATCTTTAACGACTCTTAATATTTGAGAAAAAACATAAGTAGCTATAGTAATTGCATGAATACCTCCTCCATGAGAAAAGGTTTTTACTTTTGAAATAATTTCTTGAGCAAATTCGCTCTCAGTACCTGCCCAGCTACCTTGCACAAAAGTACAACTTTCTAAAGCGGTCATTAAGTTTTGTTTATATTCTGAATCAGCTAAAGCTCTGAACATCACTTCATAAGATAGAAAAAAGACATCAGGCTGGACGCTACTATCTTTAAGAATACCCTTCTCATCAATTAAAACTATAGTGTGTCCTGTTAGGTCTTTATTCAAACGCTCTTTAAAAGCCGTATAGGTAAATTCGCTGATACAAATATTCATACTGACATTATTTATATACTAAGTCTTTTTTCAACCTCTTCTTCATTTAAGCCAAAATCGTTCAAAGAATATATGTGCTTTTTTGCATTATTTGACTCAATATGATCTTTTACTTCTTTAACTAATTTATTTTTTAGATTGGAATCCCACTCAAAATTAAACTCTTTGTAAATAGATTCAATAATTGAAACTGGGTCTTTTATCAAATCTTCAAAGTTTACTTCATAAACTCTATTTGGATTTTCTTGTTTGAATTGATGATATTTAATTAGCGCATCTTCCCAATAGCCAAGCATAAAATTACCTATCTGATCTTTGCTGACCTCATTAGAGAAAGACTTCCTTACTTTATAGGTTAAGCTACAAATTGAAGCTAAAGATTCCTTAGGGTCTCTTTTTACTCTCAAAAATTTAGCACTCCTATAGCATTCTGATATTTCTTTCATGTGACGGAGGTGATTTGGATCTTTAAATAACCATCTTCTTTCTTCTTCGTTTCGTGAAATAAAATTGATAAATCTTTTATGCCATAAGAAAGCAGACTTAAAATCACTTTCTTTCAAATACTCTCCGTAAGTAGGTATATTCGCCATATATATATAACTTAAACTTCTTACGCTTAGAGGATGAATTAATAGACATTCTTCAGGTAATTCAGGTCCCATCTCATGCAGAAGATCTATCTCAGGTATTACTTTCTTCATAACCTTGAATTCTAGTTTCGTTCTTCTTAATTTATTCTTCCATTTAAAAGTATCTTTATTAACTTCAGGAAAGGGATTTCTTATTTCCCAAAACAAGGGACTTCTATGATTCTCATCTAAGCCAAGTAAATGAAATAAAAAAGTAGTGCCTGATCTTGGTAATCCAGTTACAAATAAAGTCTCTTTCGGGTCTATAGAAATGTTCTTTTTACTGTATGCATAAAGACTTGATCTCATTCTTAGCTGATGTGTGATCTGGTACTTGACTCCCAATCTTCCGTATAAATTGAGATTTGCCTCTTTTTTGAGTGAATCCAAAAGAATAGTTAAGGGCTCAATGTAATCCTCTTCTCCTAAAGAATCTCCAAATTTCAGATTTATATCTTTGATTTCTAGCATATATTCTTTGATTAACTTCTTTCTTCTTTTTGTTTTTCCCAAGTTTCAAACATTCTGAAATACAGCCCTCGCATCTCCATTAATTCTTCATGTGAGCCTATCTCTACTATTTTTTGATCGTCTATAACTGCAGTTATATCTGCTCTCATTGTTGTTGCTAACCTATGGGCTATTATTATGGCTGTTCTTCCTTCAAGTAAAGCATCCAAAGCTTTCTCAATTTTAGATTCACTCTGTTGATCTATATTTGATGTAGCTTCATCTAATATTAAAACCCTAGGCTTGCTCAAGAAAGCTCTTGCTAATGCTAATAGCTGCCTTTCTCCAGAAGATAAAGAAGATCCTCTTTCGTGACAATGAGTATCTAAGCCTTCAGGCAGTCTATTAATCATATCCTCTATTCCAACGGCTTTAATAGCAGTTAATAGTTCTTCTTCTGTTGCTTCTGGTTTAGAAAATAAGATATTTTCTCTTATGGTTCCATGGAATAAGAATGGTTCTTGCGGAACTATCCCTAGTTGTGAATGCAAAGAACTAAAACTAATTTCTTTAAGGTCAGTACCATCTAAAGTTATCGAACCTTTTGTGGGATCGTAAAATCTTGAAATCAATTTAGCAATCGTAGACTTTCCTGCACCTGTAGGACCAACAAAAGAAACCGTCTTTCCTGCTTCTATATGTAAAGTTAGGTCTTTAAGGATTTCTGTTTTTCCATCATATGCAAAACTGACATTATTTATACTTATCTCTCCTTTTAAATTTTTAAGCTCAATAGCATTCTCCTTTTCTACAACAGAAGGTTTAGTCTCTAGTAAGCCTTTTAATTTTATTACTGCAGCATTCCCTGACTGGAATTCATTATATAAACCTGAAAGCTCATTTATTGGTATAAAGAATCGTCCTACTAATATATTAAAAGCAACCAGAGTTCCTAAAGTAAAGGCACCTTCCGGGTCTAAAGTAGGGTTTTCATTTCTTAAAATAAAAAACCCAGCAATAAAGATAACAATAGATGTTAATGTGGTTATAACTTGAGTGCCTTGTCTATAAATCGATTGGATTTTAGCTGTGTAGTCATTAGCATTTCTGTGATCTCCAACTATATTCCTATGATTGATCATATTATGTTTCATTCTATTAAATGAAATAACTAGCCTCATTCCAGATAAACTCTCTTGTAAATCAGACAAAACATCGGCTATCTTATTTCTTACAACCTCATAGCCCTTTTCAGAAGACCTGCTAAACCAGATTGTAAAAGTTAACATGATGGGCGAGGCAAATAATAAGAGGATTAGAGTCAGTTGAACATTAAAAGAAAAGAGCAAAATTAATATGAATGCCAAGGCTAATAATTGAGCGATTAAATTTACAAGGCCTGTTTGTAATAAATTAGATAATGCTTCTATATCACTTGTCATTCTTGTTAGTAATCTACCGGCTTTTTCTTCTGTAAAAAAATCTACGGATAGCCTCTGAAGATGACTAAATACTCTAACTCTTAAGTCATACATTAATAATTGACCTAACCGTCCTAAAAATCTTATTCTTATTCCACTTATAACTACTGCAAGACATAAGCTTCCTACCCACACGCCGGCTACCATTAAAAGAACATTAAATTGTTTGGGTATTATGGCCTGGTCAATTGCAACTTGAACTAGATAAGGTCCAACTAACAATAGCATTTCTGTTAAAGCAACAAGAATCAAGGCAAATATAAATCTAAACTTATAAGGCGCTAAAAAATTCCATAGAGTAAATGGTTTGGTTTCTTCATATTGATGCGAAAAAGATACCTCCAAAGATGAAAAATCAGGTTCTTGATCTATTAATGCATTGGTTCTTTCAGATAACTCCGGAGGAATACCAGCAAAAGGTAGGTTAGCTTCCTTACTCACTGAAACCTCCTTTAAATGCATCTGAATCTTGATTTAATAAATCACTTATTCTTTTTCTTTGTTGTTCGTCTGTTTCATTATTATCTTGAGATTCATTATCATTTTTTATTGCTTGCTGTGACAGAATTTCTGAATATCTTGAAACAGAGTTTAATAATTCCTCGTGTTTGCCAGAAGCAATTATCTTTCCTTCATCAAGAACAATAACTCTATCTGCTAAATTTATTGTGGATAACCTATGTGCAATTAAGATAGTGGTTCTTTTATTCAATAGCCTTGTTAATGACTCATGTATTTTAGATTCAATGTTTACATCAATGGCGCTAGTTGCATCATCCAATACTAATATAGAAGGATTAACCAAAAGAGCTCTGGCTATACCCAATCTTTGCCTCTGACCTCCAGATAATGTATATCCTCTCTCTCCAACAACAGTGTAGTAACCATCGGATGTCTCTTGAATAAATTCATGAGCTTCTGCAGCCTTTGCGGCTTGAATAACTTCTTCATCTGTAGCATCTGGTTTTCCATAAGCTATGTTGTCTTTAATACTGACTGAGAATAAAAATGGTTCGTCTAGAACTTGAGCTATGTGATGATGTAAATTCTTAATAGAAAGATCTTGTATATTTATTCCATCAATCTCTATTCCGCCCTCATCGCAATCATAAAACCTAGAAAGAAGTCTTATTATTGTAGACTTACCTGAGCCAGTCTGACCTACTATAGCTACTGTCTCATTTGCTTCTATATCAAAGGACAAATCTTTTAAAATTAGTTCGTCAGCATATGAAAATGAAACATTTTTAAAAGAAATATGCCCTTTCATATGTTTAATATTTACTTGGTCTTTATCTTGAAGAAGTTCAGATTTTTCATCTAATATTTCAAATATTCTTCCTGCTGAAGCTTTTGCTCTTTGCTCTAACATGAGCATCCATCCCAAGAACCTAAATGGCATTTGAATCATCATGAGATACATATTAAAAGCCACTAAAGACCCTAATGCGAGCTCACCTTCAATGACAAGCCAACCTCCATATACCCAAACAAAGACTGAGCCTAAAACAGATAGGTTTTCTATTAGAGGATTATAAAAAGCTGAAACATCTACAGATCTGACTTGAACCCATTGAAGTTTTTTAGCTGCTTTTGCTAATAAATTAACCTGCATTAATTCTTGAGCGAAGGACTTTATTATTCTCTGGCCATTTATATTTTCATCTACAATTACAGCCACATCCGCCTGTCTTGCTTGAGTTAGCCAAGATAATGGAAAAGTGAGTTGTCTTAATTTAACACTTAAAGCAAAGACCAAAGGAATTGCAATCATGGATGATAAAGCTAAAAACACATGTACAGAAAGCATATAAATAGCTGCAAACACAAAACTTAACAAACTAGTCATCAACATTGGAGCGATCATTAAAAACATTTGGATAGTTTTTATGTCGCTATTTGCTCTAGAAATTAATTGGCCCGTTTGAGTTTTATCGAAAAAAGAAAAAGAAAGAGTGAAAAAATGATTATAGATAACAGATCGTAAATCAGCCTCTAATTGATTGGATGCCTTCCCTATTTGGTAAGATCCTATAGTTCCTCCAATGAGTCTGATGACACTTAAAAATACTATTAAAATTATGAGCTGAAAGAAAACCTTAGGATCTGAATTTATAATTGCAGGCTCTATTGAATCGACTAACATTCCCATCAATGCAGGAATAGAAACTCCCAAAATCATCGTAAAAACCATAAGAAATAGACCTCCTAATAAAGGCCATTTATTACTCATAAGAATAGGCAATACTCTCCAAAACCAATTCTTGGTTTTGTCTGGATCTATAGTAGATTTAGGATCAGAAAATCGAGGTTCTATATTGACTGGTTCATAAAAAACCTCATCCTTAAATTCTCCTCCCTCTCCCTCTATGGTTGGGTTATACATGTAGCCTAATAGTAAACTTAATTTTTTTTAATGTCTTTAATATTGAACAATATAACAAGACAATAAATATAAATTTTAACTTCTCAATTTGAATTAGTTTGTAAATCAACATATTTCCTATAAAGGCTGTCTTTATCTGCTAATAGCTCTTTAGGAGATCCTGTCTCCTGAATCTCACCGTCCTCAAGAAATATAACCTTGTCAGCATTAGCTATCGTTGAAAGCCGATGAGCAATAATTATAACCAGTCTATCTTTGGATGCTTCCTGCAATGCATGAACTAAATATTCTTCTGTTTCAGGATCTAGAGCGGAAGTAGGTTCATCTAAAATAAGCACTTTCGAATCCCTTAATAAACCTCTAGCTATAGCTATCCTTTGCTTTTGCCCAACTGAGAGCTTACTTATCGATGTAGAACCCAATTTAGTTTGATAGCCATCTGGAAGAGACATAATAAATTCATGAATACCAGAAATTTTAGCTACTTTCTCTACTTCAACTTGAGAAGCTTCAGGTTTCCCAAAAGAAATATTTTCAAAGATACTAGAGGAGAAAAGTTGAGTTTCTTGAAAGACATAGGTTATTTGATTTCTAAGGCTCCCAATCTTTATGTCACTTACATTTATTTTATCTATTAAAACTTCTCCTTCAGTTGCTGAATGATATCTGGGTATTAGATAGGCTAAACTTGTTTTTCCTGATCCTGTTGGACCTACAAAAGCTAAAATTTCTCCTATTTTTGCTTCAAAAGAAACATCCTTAAGAGCTCTACGTCCATCTGGATATACTAATCCAGCTCCTTTTATCTCAATTGAGTCTTGGATTGTATCTATATGGAGAGTACCTATATCTTCTTCTACAGGTAAATCCATTAAAGCAAAAACTCTCCTCATACCAGGAACAAACCTTTGAAGATGAATCCATAAGGTTGCAAAAGAAACTGCAGGTCCTTGCATCCATCCAAAATAGAACATTAAAGATCCATAGTTACCAGGAGAGAGCTCTCCGTCTATGACCTTTGAAACAACCACCCAAAAAGCTATAGTTAAAACTAAAGTTCCAGCTAACAACTGAGCATTTGCAAGTAAGATTTCTACTAGTGTTACGAACCTAAACCTTTTAAAGGATTCTTTACTATCTTCTCCAAACCTTTCTCTTTCTTTATCATCACCTCCTAAACTTTGAACAGCCAGAATATTATCCATTCCTTCTTCTATCGTACTTGTTGTCAAAGAACCAGAATGCCTACTTCTTTCTTGTACTCTTCTCATCGCTGAAGAAAATGGACCGGTAACTAAAATATAGATAGGGAAAACTGCAGCAGCGCACCAAATTACTTCCGGGACATGTGGAAAAGCGCTCACCATAGTAGCCATAGCTACAATGAACAGTATTGTAGACAAGGTTGGTCTATTTATTATTTCATAAAACATCTGATTTATTGATGGGGTGTCATACATAACACGATATATGGCGTCTCCTATCCTCTGATCTTCTAAAGTTGTAATTGGTAAAGATTGAATTCTATGAAAAAGCTTAGCTCTGATTAGGTGATTAACAGACTGAGTTAGGCGTGAATTCATCTTATATTCATAATAACCACTAATTCCTCCTGAAAAACTAAATCCACCATGAGTCCAATTATCCTGTTGTGTGGCTGTATCATTACCCTGCTGCATATCTGCTTCAGTAGTATCCCTTTGTTCATTTGAATAAGCGCCAAAAAATATGACAAGCAAAAAGGAAGAGGCTGTTAACCAAATTAAGATTTCCAAAGCAGACATATCCTGCATTAAATCTAATATTGGATGCATGTAAGCAGGAAAACCTTGATAACCACTTGATCCATCAATTGGCATTCCTAAAACAACATGATCTATCATTATTTGTAATGTCCAAGGCAAAACTAAAACTGGAAACAATAAAGATATAAGTGTAAGAGTCCATTTAATCAAAAAACGCCATTTGAAAAATCTAACAAAAGACCAAGATCTAGCAATTATTCGCAAAGTCTCTATAAAGCCTAAATGCGGAAGATTTTCATATTCAATGGCAAGATTATCAATCCTATTATCATTAGTTTTCGTTGGTTTCTTATTAAAATTGGTACTCATTTTTAAGACTCTTCAGAATTACCACTAAGACTAGACTCTGTATCAACGAAAGCCTTATACCTTCCTTTTTCAATCTTCATCAACTCTTCATGTGTTCCACTTTCTATAATATTTCCACCATCTAAATACAGAATATTGTCAGCCCTTCTGATTGTAGAAATGCGATGAGTTATCAAAAAGATTACCTTATCATCTCCCCAAGTTGATAAATTGTTTAAGACCCTTTGTTCAGTTATTGCATCTAAAGCAGCTGTTGGTTCATCAAGTATGAGTATAGGAGTATTCCTTACCAAGGCCCTTGCAATAGATAGTCTTTGTCTCTGACCTGTTGATAGCTTTCCACCTCTATCACTTAAAACAGTATCTAATCCCTCTGGTAAGTTATGAATATAATCATCCATACAAGCTATTTCTATAGCTTTATTGATAACTTGATCATCTGCTTCTGGAGCAACATATTTAATGTTGTCTCTAATACTTAAAGAAAAAAGAACGTTTTCTTGTAAAGCTATAGCTATCTTTTCTCTTAAGGAAGAAATTTGGAATTTATTTAAGGAGATATTATCAACCTCTATAGAACCTGATTTAGGTTCATAAAGCCTGAGTAAAAGAGACATTAAGGTTGTTTTACCTGAGCCAGTTGGGCCAATAATGGCTGTTATTGTTCCTGGCTTAGCTTTGAAGCTTACATCTTTGAGAACAGTTATGCCTGATTCATATTCAAAACTTAAATTATTAAAGCTTATGTCTTTTTCAGGTCTTATAAAAGGTATTGCTTCTGGCTCATCTTCGATATCAGGCTCTATATCTAAAATATCAAAAACTCTGCTTAAACCCATTGCCATATCTTGGGCTGTCAACCAAAGACGCATAAAGAGTCTCACATTATTAGAAGTGGTGTGAAATTGAGTTCTTGCCCATTGAAAAGCACCAAGATTCCAAACTACCCAGCTTACAGCCATCAATGCTATTAGCTCGTTAGCATAAGTTTGGTTACCTTGATTAGCGCTGTAACCCATAAAGAATTCACCGGAAAGAAGGAATACAGAAGCTATAACAAACATTATTATCATCAAAAGTGCGACGAGTCTGCGTGATTGAAAAGCTGCATTCATGGCAATGACTGAGTCTCTTTCCATATAATCTTGAATACGATCTCCTGCATCATATGCTTTAATTAATTTGAGAGCAGCGAAAGACTCTTGAATCCTAGCAGTTAAATCGGAAGTGGTTGATCTATAAACAAGACTTCTTATTCTCATTCTTGGCATAGCCCATCTAGCCCAAAATATTGTAGGTATAATTAATGACAGTGCGATAGCCCCCATAGTGGGGCTTAAAAATGAAAGTAAGAAAAGAGCATAAACGTAATACCAAAAACTCAGCGAGAGCTCGACTAGCCTGCCGATTACCGCATTAACCTGAGCACTATCTGCATAAATTCTAAAAATTGAATCTCCTGTTCTATGCTCACTATGATAAGAAAGTGGAAGCTGATGCCATCTTCGAACTAAAGCTATTCGCATATCTTGATTGATTTGTTGCATGATCCAAACTGTGTAATAAGGAACAATCATTCCTATAGGAAGATTAAAAGCCCATAAAGCGATCGATAAATAAATCCAAGACCACTTAAGGTCATGCCTTTGATCTTGAGTTAAAGATTCAGTATTTTCATTACCCATTTCTGGAGACCCAAACCATAATGATGAAGCAACTTCTTGCTGAAGAGGTTCAGACTGTAATAAAGACATACTCAAAAGATCGGCAATTATTATTCCTAAGGGCAAAGTAACTAAACCTTGTATAGCCGCTAGTAAATAAAGATAAGTTAAGTGAGATTGAATTCTGAAACGAACTATAAGCTTCCCAGAAGCAAATCTAAACTGCATCACCCACCCTAAAGCGCAAGAAATAGTAAGTAAAATGCCATAGATAATGGGACCAGTACCATTAAGGACTAAAATGCAGAGTAAAAGAGTAAAAAAAGTACAAAGAGCTAAGAAAATGGCTATTGCAGATTGCTTTACTCCAGATAGAGATCCAAGAGCTAACAACCACATACTCAAAACCATAAATGCTACAAAAATGTATAGGATGCTTTCAATAGAACCAAATTCAATTGGAACAAGGCCTGATTGGGGTCCGATGATTGCAATTAGCGTTGCCAGAATTGGAGCATAGATCAATCCATATCCATCTCCTGCTAAAGGGTCGGCAACTTGATTACTATTTTCACCATTAAAGGTATACCATCTTCCTAAGAAATAAGGCCTTACAAAAGGCCAAGACCTAAAAAGAAGTAAAATAACTTCTTTAAGACCGTGTTTATCTTCATCTAGAGTTTTATTCTTATCTTCAGGAATTTCTCCATCAGAAATGAAGGGTAAAGCTACTGCGCGATTAAAGTCTTTGGGATCCAATTCTGACTTAGGTATTCGATCACTTAAGAACCACATACCTATTGGTATTGCTGTTGCTATGAATATCATCCCCAGCGAGACGATGACAAATGCATTCAAAAGAACTCCCCCTCTTTTTACATTTATTTATATCTATATTTTTCTTCTTGAGTCTGACAGAAAGACAATCTTTAGACAAGATTTTAGGAATATTTATGGCGGAGAGGGAGGGATTCGAACCCTCGATAGGGGATTACCCTATACTCCCTTAGCAGGGGAGCGCTTTCAACCACTCAGCCACCTCTCCAAAAAGGACGGTAATTCTAACTTCCTATTGATTATATCCAAAGTAAATTATGCGGGCATAAAAGAAGGGGCCATTACACCCTAATGACCCCTTCGCGCATAACCATCTGGGGAGAAGAGTTATGCTTTGCGTTGCCAGTTGGGCTTACTTAAAGACGGCAACGCAAATTCTTTTTCTAAATTAGAAATTTCTCCTTAATGAAATCCTTGCATTTCTAGGCTCACCTACCGAAGCTTGGTGTGTGCTATGAGAATGTGGGAAGTAGAGTTCATCAGTTAGATTTTCTACATTAACCTGAATGGTTAGATTTTCATTTACATCGTAGTAAGCGGCAAAATCAACTCTAGTGTAATCAGGAAGCACTAGTCCTGGGTTATTATCTTTTATGTTAGATTCACCCTGCTTCATCACACCCAAAGCCCATCCAAAGTTATCGCTTGCAGTATAAGAAGCCCAAACTGTGAAAGTAGAATCTGGAATTTCTCTAGGTTCTCCTCCACTACTTGTTGTTCCATCTGCATTGCTGTATCCAAGAACAAGATCAAGTTTTTCAGTAACACTTCCTTTAAGCTCGAATTCAATACCATCAACTTCAAGTCCACGAATTTCCATATCTTCGCCAGTAACATTGTCTTTAGCTGCTCTAGTTTGCTCACTATCGAAATAAGCAGCAGTAAAGCTTAGATCAGGATTAATGTCCCATTTAACTCCATACTCAGTGCTTTCAAAGACATCAGGATCCAATGCAGCACTGGAAGCTGATAAAGACTTAAATTGCTCACCTGATCTTGGTAAAAAGCTTTCGCTATAACTCATATATAGAGAAACATTTTCTTGAGGTTTAAAAATAAGTCCTGCACGAGGTGAGAACTCATCATCGTCTCTAGATTGAGAAGTTCCTCCTTTTACATCGTCTACAGTAATATCGAAGTTATCAATACGTCCACCCAACATGACTTTTAATCTATCGCTAACATCTATTTGATCTTGAATGTAGAAAGAAGTCACTTCAATATCCGACTCTGTAGAACTTTTTAAATAAGATGAAAAATCTACACTAGTTGGAACTCCTGCTGAATTAACAGAAATGTTCATGGGTCTTGAAACAGCGAAAGTTTCTACATCATCACCACTTCCACCTAAAACTTTTGTTGACCAATATGAATCAAAACGGTGATTCTTATTTTCAGTATCAATTATCTCTGCACCGATTAACATAGTGTGAGTAGTACTTCCTACCTGAAATTCATTCACTAAATTTCCAGAAATAATTAGATTATCTCTTTCTGTAGGGTCGCGGTAACCATCTAAAGTAACTAATGTTCCATCATAAGCAGACGCATATAGGTTTTGGTACATCTTTTCAAATTCACTTGAAGTAATAGAGAAATTACCTTTACTAGTATCAGAGAACTCATGGCTTATATTTGCACGAAATATATCAGCTTCTAAAGTAGTTATGTTTAGGTTCTCATCACCAAAAACTATTTTCTCAAAAGCTTCTACTGGTTCTCCATTTTGAGTAGGTACTCCACGATCAATAAATCTCTCGTGGTCCGCATACTCATAAGATAGATCTAAAGTTGTTTGATCACTCATCTCTACTCTTAATGTGGGATTGAATCCAGTTCTATCTCCATCATAGAAATCTCTATGATTTTCTAGTTGATCTGAATGAATGTTTATACGAAAAGCACGATTATCAGTTGAAGTGTTGTAATCAAGTGCTAAATCAGAAGCCCCAAAAGTGTCAACTCCAATGTCCAAAGAACCAAAAGTTTCACCTACTACTCCTTTTTTACTAACTCTATTAATAATACCGCCTGTACCTCCTCGACCAAATAAAAGTGCATTTGGTCCTCTGAGGACTTCTAGCTGTTCTACGTTATACAAGGAACGATAATATTGAACATCATCTCTGACGCCATCTTGGTAAAAGTCAGCTGTAGATCTCACGCCTCTAAAAACAACTGAATCACGATGCCCTTCTCCTTGAGAAGTGTTAACGCCAGGAGTATATCTGACTATATCTCCAATCTCCCTAAAACCTTGTTTACGAATATCTTCATCAGTAATGATAGATAAGCTTTGAGGTACATCTAAAATAGGTACCGGGGTTTTTAGTGCATTAACCTGATCTGAGTATAAGACCTTACCTTTAACAATAATCTCTTCTACTTCCTCTTCAGCTGTTAAAGCTGTAGTAACAACTAAACCTAAAGCCATTACCATATGTAATAATTTTTTCATGATTATCCTGTATTAGTTAAACTCTAATCTAAATGATTATTATTCTCATTATAAATGAGAATGGTTATCATTTACAATAGAGAAATTAACTTTTCTTTAGGATAAAAAAGGTTAGTTAATCTTTATCTAATTCAAAAGCATTATGTAGGGCATTAACTGCTTTTTCTTGAAGGTCTTTTCTAATAACAACTGATATCTTTATTTCAGAAGTTGTAATCATCAAAATGTTAATTTCATTATCTGCTAAAGATTCAAACATTTTGCTAGCTATACCTGATTGCCCTCTCATACCCCTTCCAACAATACTTATCTTTGCTATGTCATCATCTAGCTCGATCAAGCCTCCACCTAAACTTTTAGAAGTATTCTCTAAGATTTCTTTTGCTCTTGAAGCATCTTCTTGTTTTACGGTAAAAGTGAAATCGGTATTGTTTTCTGCACTTATATTTTGAACAATTACATCAACGTCAATATCAGAATCGCTAATTGGCCCTAATATCTTTGCTGCAACTCCAGGTATATCGGGTACGCCTCTTATTGTCAGTTTAGCTTCATTATCAATACTGCTTATTCCTGAAACAACCGGTTTTTCCATATCATTACCCTCCTCACAAACTAAAGTTCCATTTCCTTCTTTAAAACTAGATAGTACCCTAATTGGCATATTATTTTTACTTGCATATTCTACAGACCTTAACTGTAAGACTTTTGCTCCAGTAGAAGAAAGCTCCAACATCTCTTCAAAAGAAATTCTTTCTATCAATTTAGCTTTTGGGCAAATTCTTGGATCAGTGGTAAACACTCCTTCCACATCTGTATATATTTCACATTGATTTGCATTAAGGGCTACTGCCAATGCTACTCCTGTAGTATCGGAACCGCCTCTCCCTAAAGTCGTAATGTCACCGCCCTCTGTCATTCCCTGAAATCCTGTAATTACAGGTACAGATCCTTCAGAAAGATCATCTTTGAGTCTATCTACATTTACTTCAAGAATCCTAGCCTGGCTATGTCTATCATTTGTTTTTATTCCTAACTGATAGGCAGTATAAGATTTAGATTTAATGCCTCTTTTCGTTAAAGCCATAGCCATTAAAGCTACTGATATTTGTTCACCTGTTGATATGAGAGCATCATATTCTCTAGGTTCAGGTTCAGGTTGAATAGATTTTGCCAATTGAATTAGCTTATCCGTTTCTCCAGCCATAGCAGATAGAACAACCACGACATCGTTGCCCTTCTTATGTGTATTAGCGATATTATCTGCTACAGCTTCTATTCTTTCGAAACTTCCTACAGAAGTACCGCCATACTTTTGTACAATTAAATTTTCCATACAGAGAACGTTAAAAAGGCGAGTATTCTATATTACTAGTTGCTTATTGAAAGAATAAAATCAGGTATGGAGGATAAAACTACATCTATATCTTCAATATTTTCTACTCCTCCTTGAGCAAAATCAGGTCTTCCTCCCCCACTACCTCCAAGTTGATTGGTTATATATTCCATAATTTGTTTAGCATCTATGTCTAGGTCTTTAGAGCAAGCTACAATAAGGGGAATCTTATCTCCACTTACAGAAATCAAAACGACAATACCGTTATTGAGGCTTAATCTAAGTCTATCCGCAGCTTCCCTCATGCCAGAGGCCTCCATGCCATCGTACCTTTTAGTAACTAGCTTATAACTTTGTATATCTATAGCTTCTTCAATTAAATCCTCAACAGAAGACCCTATGTTCTTTGAGGTAAGTTTCTTCTTCTGTTCTTTTAATTTTTTGTTTTCTTCAACAAGAGACTGAGTTGCTTTCAATAAATCAGAAGCTTTATTGCTTCTTTCTTTAGTCCCAAGTTCTTCATTTAGAGATCTATTTTCATCTATTAATTGGTTAATCTTATTCTGAACTTGATCAACGCTTGTGCTTATTTCCTTAGAAATACTTAATAAAATTTCATTTAGAGATCTAAAAAGATCTAAAT
>CACOMS010000009.1 GCA_902628375.1 uncultured SAR86 cluster bacterium
ACATAAGATAAAAAAATGGGGTCATATGACCCCATTTTTTTGTTCTAGATTTTAAACTTAGAATCGCTGAGTTATTCTCGCGAAGAAAGTTCTTCCATATAGATCGTATAGGTAAGCATTCCATTCAGAATTACTATCTATAACAGGATCTTTATCTTCAAGATTTCTAATACCTAAAGTAATGTCAGTATTAGTTGGAAGATCTATCGTGAACTGTACGTTATGTATAGTGTGTGAATCTAAGCTTCCAGAAGCTGAGCTAGATAGAGTAGGAACATCAAAAGATGAATTCTCATACATACTATCAATATGCTCTATCTGATAATAGCCAGAGAAGTTTCCTCTGTACCAATTAACAGTTAATAGCCCTCTGAACTCAGGCACACCATTTCTGCCTATCTTGTCGACCATTGGTCCACCTAGATAGTCTTCTGTCATGTACTCATCAACCATAGTTAGGTCTAGTTTAGGCACGAAAGTACCAAACCTTTCCGTCTCTATTGTGTAATCAATAGCTAAATCGATACCGCTAATTTCGATTCCACCGAAGTTAGCCATAGGAGCATTAATTCTATCAAGTGCTCCAACACAAGGTTGCGTACCAGTTGCATATGCACAGTTACCGTTTCCATCATCAAGTACACTTGTACCTGCTGCATAAGGGAAACGCTGAATGCCTGCAGTTGGAACTTTAGAAGTGATACCAGGTAAAACACCTGCCCACTCTGCTAATAATAAATCACTAGCAGAAACTAATTGTTCCATGTTTTCTAACTCTAGATTATAAATATCCATAACTATGCTTAATTCAGGTATAGGGTTGTAAACAATACCTATATTCTGATATTCACCTTCTTCAGGTCCTAAGTTAGGATTCGCTAATCTATAGACTTCTCTTTGTGCAGAACAACCACCAGCAGAAGAAGCTAATCCTCTGTTAGCACACTCAAAATAGTCTGTAGCAGTATCAGCTGAGAATGCCGTAGACATGTTTAATGCATCCAATGTAGGAGCAATAAAGCTTTCTGAGTATGAAGTTCTAACAACTAAGTTGTCCATAGCTTGCCATCTAAGAGAAACTTTTGAATTATCAGCAGATCCGAAATCACTGTAATCATCATGACGATGAGCAAAGTTCAATTCTATGCTATCAGTTATAGGAGCACGGAACTCAGCAAACTGAGCTCTAATGTCTCTGTAACCAGCAGATGAATTACCTGCAGATCCCATAACGTTTCCAGACTCACTTTGTGGATCAACTCTAACACTGTAATCAGTGCTCATGTACTCTGTACCGAATACCCAATCAACAACTCCACCTGGAAGTTCTATTGGAAGTTCTCCTGAAAGAGTGAATCCTCCATGACGCATTTTCATATCATCTTCACTAAGAATTGTGTGTCTAAGTGAAGTTGCTTGTGAATCACTCATGTTAGCAAACTCAAACGTTCCTGCTTCTGCTAGAGCTGAAGCAACAGACGCTAAAGTATAGTTATAACCATTTTGGTTATAGTCCATATGAGAATGGTGAGCAAATGCAGCGTAGTTAATGCCTGTATCACCAATTGTTCCTGTGAACTCAAGCATATAATCCTTCATCACGTCCATGTTGTAACCAAGTCTTGGTCCAACAGATCTGAAACGATAATAAATTCTTGTAGCATCGCCAGTATAAGAAACGGCTCCAGTATCTGGATCAGTAACAGCTGAAGCTGTAACTTCCGCTTGATATGGACAGTCTGCCCAAGCTAGACAACTTACTACAAAGTATCCTGCTACAGGAGCATAACGACCTTTACTTTGTACTCTAGTGTATATACCACGAGCATTAATCGAATGATTATCGTTAATGTCATAGTTGTAGTTTACAAAGATTGTGTCTCTTCCTGTAGAAGCATCTTCAGCCATAATTTGGTTATATGGATAAAGTAAGATACCTGTACTACGATCATAAGAACCATCAGCAGCATTATGACCATAAGAGAAAAGCTGACCATTAGCTAAGAAAGCTGAGTTACCAATACAACCTGGAATAGCTTCATACCCATAACCCGACCCATAAGCTGAGTACATGTTACAAGAATAGAAACTTCCGTTTAGTGTATGACTGAATGCTTGGTTAGCTGTAGTTTCATCGTAGCCTGCTCTGTAGTTTACAGAAGACCACCATCTGTCTTTCATATAAACGATATCTCTATCGTCATGCTCAAAAGATAGAACTACGTTACCAACATCAGATGAAATACCAGCTGTGAAAGAATAAGCTTCTTGATCACCACCAGCTCTTTCAGGGCTTCCGTTATAGATGCTTAATTCAGCTCCCTCAAAGTCTTTTTTCATTATGATGTTAACAACACCGGCTAAAGCGTCAGAACCGTAAAGTGCTGATGCACCGTCAGTTAATATTTCCACTCTCTCTACAGCAGCAAAAGGAATACTATTAATATTCGCAGCAACACCACCATAACTTGGTGACCCTGCCATTCTTTTACCATCTAAAAGAACTAATGTTCTTCCAGCTCCTGCACCTCTCAAACTAATAGTAGCCTGACTCTGCGCAGAAGAACCTGAACGAGGTTGGAATGAACCGAAACTGTTAACAGATTGTTGCCTTAATACTTCAGCTAAAGAGATTTCCCCTGTAGCTTCGATATCAGCAGCATCAATTGTTATTATTGGACTAGCTCCATCTTCTGGACTTCTAGCAATACGAGAACCTGTAACGATTACTTCTTCTTCTACTTCATCTTCGTCTTCATCAGCGAAAACAGGAGATGCAGTAAAAGCTAAAGTCATTGCAGTCGCAGCGAATAAAGCTCTTTTCCAATACGAGATATATTTTGTATACATAATATAAATCCCCAATTTTTATTAATAAAAATGGCAAAACCACAAGGATTCCGCCTATTGTTGGCTCGATTGTACGCAAAAAGTCACATTTTTCCAATCTTTTAATCATTTCAAGTACTTTATGTTTCTTTTAACTACAATTAGTTCAGCGATTATTATAGAATTTGCCTTCCAATTAACTCTAAACGATAAAACATTATGAAAAAACTTACTTTTTTTACCCTTTTACTCTCTTTTTTCACGTTTTCAGACATACCCGTTGAGGATTTCTATAAATTTGATGAGTTTTTTGACATATCTATTTCTCCTGAAGGTGGTTATTTTGCTGCTAAACAACGTCTAGTTGGCGAGAAAAGAAATGGCTTAGTGATAATTAATAGAAAAACAATGAAACCCATTAATATTATCTATTTTGACGAAAATTGGTATGTAAATGACTATTACTGGTTGAGCGAAGAAAGAATAGCTATTCGTAAAGGTAAGCATTTTGGAGGGTTAAAAGCTCCCTATTCCACAGGGTTTTTCTGGGCAGTAAATATTGATGGATCAAAAGGAAAGATGATTCAGGGGGATCTTTCTAAAAGCAGAACCTCAAGAGTTATGAGAGATGATGTTGGTTATTCTTACTTTGAGGTTGTAGATCTCCTTGCCGATGACCCTAAACATATCCTTTTAGCAGTTTATAACAAGGACTTTCCAGATATTTACAGAGTAAATGTATATAACGGGAAAAAGAAGAAGGTTATGACTAGTCCAGCAGAAAGAGGCTCTGTTTACCTAGACAGTGATGGAGTAATTAGAGCGGCATTTGGTGAAAACAAAAACAATGAAAATGTTTTCTTATATAGATTTTCAGAAGAAGATGAATGGGAAAATCATGGTACCTTCCCTTATGGTGAAGGAGTAATCAAACCTATAGCCTTCTTAATTGATTCTAATAAACTATACGTAGAATGTTCCGTAGAAGATCCTATTCCTGGAATATGCATATATAACCCAGAAACCTACAGTTTAGAGTTGATTTATCGAAATGAGAGAGTTGAACCAGATGCGTATGGAATATTTCCATCAAAATTAAATGTTGAAGACGATGAAGTCAAAACAGAATTAGTTGCTGCCAGATTTGAGGATGGGAAACCTCAGGTAGTTTGGTTTAATAAAAAGAATCCGTTCGGTAAAAAATTAAGAGCACTTCAAAAAGCTTTTCCAGATTATAGGGTCTCGTTTGGTTCCATGACTTCAGATATGAAGGAAGCCATAGTGTATGTTAGAAGCGATGTTGATCCAGGTGGATACTATTTATTCAACATGGAATCTAATCAACTATCAGAGCTTGGTCTGGATAGAAGGCCTTGGATTAAATCTTCAGACATGGTTAAAGCCGAACCCATTAGCTTTAAGGCTAGGGATGGTTTAGAAATTCATGGTTACTTGCATAGACCTAAAGGAAAGAAAGAAAACTTACCTATGGTGGTTTATGTACATGGTGGGCCGCACGGAGTAAGAGATTATTGGACTCACGATTCAGAAGCTCAATATTTAGCAAATAGAGGATATGCTGTACTCCAAATAAATTACAGAGGGTCTGGTGGTTACGGTCAAGAGTTCTTAAAAAAAGGTTTCTTGCATTGGGGAGATAAAATGCAAGATGACCTTACTGATGGCGTTCAGTGGGCAGTTGAAGAAGGAATAGCTGACAAGGAACGACTGTGCATATATGGAGCTAGCTATGGAGGTTATGCTTCCATGATGTCTGCTGCTAGATACCCTGACCTTTATAAATGTGCAATTGGTTATGTGGGTGTTTATGACGTAGCTTCATTTACTTCAATAGGAAATATACCTAATTACAGAGCAGGAGCATCTTACTTAAGTACAGTTATTCCTGATGATCCTGAAATAAGAAGAGCCTTCTCACCTTCCGAGCAAGCAAGCAAAATTAAAGCAGCTGTTTTTCTAATTCACGGAAGAGAAGATAGACAGGCTCACTTCAGAAACTATCAAATAATGACCAAAAAATTTGATCAAATAGGCAAACCATACAAAGGAATGGTCAAGGATGGAGAAGGTCACGGATTTTATGATAGAGAGAACAAGTATGAGCTTGCGAGAGAAATTGTTACTTTCTTGAATGAACACATAGGAAGCTAAAATGTCTTTTCTAACAGGTAAAAATATTTTAATTGTTGGAGTAGCAAATAAACATTCCATTGCTGCTGGCATTGCTGGCGCCATGAAAGAACAAGGGGCTAATTTAGCTCTTACTTATCAGAACGAAAGGCTAGGCAAGAAAGTTATAGCTTTAAGTGAAGAGTGGAATTGCGATTTATGTCTTCCTTGTGATGTTTCAAATGATGAAGAAATAGATAAAACTTTCGAAGAGATTTCTAAATCCTGGGATGGAATTGACTGTATTGTGCATGCAGTTGGATTTGCTCCATCCAATGAGTTAGATGGAAATTTTGCAGACGTGACAACCAGAGAAGGTTTCAAAATTGCTCACGATGTCAGTAGTTATAGCTTTGTAGCTTTAGCTAAAGCAGGAAGAAAAGCAATGCAAGGCAGGAATGGTTCGCTGATTACTTTATCTTATTTAGGTTCTCAAAGAACCCTGCCAAATTACAATGTGATGGGGCTAGCGAAAGCAAGCTTAGAAGCCAGTGTAAGGTATCTAGCAGTTTCTCTAGGAGAAGAAGGGACTAGAGTAAATGCCATTTCAGCAGGGCCCATAAAAACTCTTGCAGCACAAGGTGTTAAGAATTTTAGAAAAATGCTTACTTATAATGAATCAAGAGCACCCCTTAAAAAGAATGTAACTATCAATGAAGTTGGTAACGCTGCTGCCTTTCTGGCTTCAGACCTAGCTAGTGGGATTACAGGAGAAACTCTTTACGTTGATGCAGGATACAACATCACAGCGATGGGTAGTTTAGAGGAGGTTAATTAGTTAATTCCACTTCTTTAGTGGAAATATTCGCTTTACTTCTTAAGGTTGTTTGAAGTTCAGACAGCAAAGACTGAGCTCTTTCTTGAGTCAGGAAATCTCTAAAAGCTTCATCCCCTTCTTCTGTTCTAGACAAATTAGTCTCAGCTGCATTTATACCATCTAGATAAAAAATAATCTTATCGCCGTTAGAAAGTGATGATGAATAAACTTCTTTGCCTATATTAGTCCTTGGTATTTCAAAAATATCATTCATTACAGATCTAGGAAATAGCGAAGAATTTCTTGTGAGACCTTTGTAAGTTTCAGATTTTAAGCCTTTATCCTCCATGGAATTTACAAACGAATCAGAAGAGTTCAGTGAGTCCAATAACTCTTGCTCCTTTTTTATAAAACTTTCTTCGGCCATCTCATTTGCAAATAATGTTTCAACTTCTGATCTTACACTTTCAAATTCCTTCAGGTAAGAGTCTTGATATTCATCTAGCCTAAATACAAGTGCCCTACTTCCTGATAATTCAATTACATCACTAGTTTGCCCTTGAGTGACTTCTCTATCTAAAAGTAGATCTTCTAATTGAGAATCAGAAAATATATCGTTAAGTTCAGATAAGGTGGCTGAATTAATTTCCTTTATTTCTAGATTTAATTCCTCTGAAATTAAGTCTAATTCTTCTAACGAAAAGGATAAATCTGAAAGATTTTCAAATAATTCTGAAAACTTAGTTTCTTTTAAATCTAGTAATAGAGCTGTTTTGATTTTTTCTTTTCTTTCCTCAAAGGACTCAGGTTTAGGTGAGATTAATTCAGTTAATTTCAATATATGGTAACTATTGGAGTCTTCTAAAAATATAGGACTTGAAACATCTCCAACATTTAATCCTTTTAATGCCTCCTCAAATTCAAAAGGGAAAGCTGTCCCGTCTGAAACGCCAAGGTCTCCTCCATTATTCTTGCTACCTTCGTCTTCTGAAAATTCCGCTACTAAATCTGAAAAGTTGTCTTGGTTAATTTTCTCCTTGATAGACTTTGCTTTCTCCAGTGCTAGTTCCTGAGTTTCAATTACATTAATCATTAAATGTGATGCTTTTCTTCTTACAGAGGAATCAAAATCCTCAACATAAGCTTTATATTCAGATTCTAAATCTTCTTCGTTGACGTTTTCTTCAGAAAATTGCTGAGAAGAAATCTCAATATAAGAAATAGAAAACTTCTCCTCTGAAAGGAATTTATTTTGATTGCTATCAAAATATTCTCTTAAGGATTCATCAGTGAATTTAACGTTATCTTCTTCTTTAGAAAAATCTAATCTTGTAAAAGTTATATCTCTTGTTTGATTGGCTAGCTCCAAACTTCTATCAAAACGTCTCATGGATAAAAATTCAGACTGACCTACGCCTATGTTCCAGTATCTAATCATCAAATCTTGCTTAAAGTTTTCTAATAACTTTGTTGGACTTAGGCCGTTCTGAAGAGCAATTAAATCAAACCTTTCTTTGTTGAATACTCCAGCATCAACGAAAGCTGGGTCTAAACTTAAAATCTCATAGGCTACTGAATCAGGTATATTTAACTCTTGGCCTTCTAGGTAAGAAGAAATTAAACTATCTCTTATTAGAGAATTTATTGCCAGCTGTTTCAATAATTCAGGATCTAATTCTATTTCTTCATTCTCAAATTGCTCACGAATCTGCTGTTGTAAATTTCCCATTTCACTTTGCAAATCAAAAACATCAACTTTTTTGCCATTAACTGACAAAACATTATTAGCATCACTGCCAGAGAATACTGTCCCCCAGCCAAAGAAAAGAGCGAAAGTAATTATGATGGCCCATGAAATAACTTTTGCCGTTGGACCACTTAGGTTTTTTCTTATGTTCTGAATTCCTGCCATCTTATTAAAACTAAAAAAAGCGCGCCTATGTGACGCGCTCTTTTATTCTGACCTGTACTTAAAGACTTTCTTTAAGTGCTTTACCAGCTTTAAAACCAACAGATTTTGAAGCTTGTATTTGTATAGACTCACCAGTTTGAGGGTTACGTCCCATTCTTGCAGCTCTATGTCTAACATTAAAAGTACCGAAACCTACTAATGCTACACTGTCACCTGAAGCTAAACTTCCTGCAACTGCAGATAAAGTAGCATCTACTGCTCTTCCTGCATCTGCTTTTGACATATCTGTTGCTGCTGCAACTGAATCTACTAATTGGGCTTTATTCACATTTATCTCCTAAGAATCATTTTAAGCAAACCTGTATAAAAACAGGCAATTCAGGAGGATTAAAACCTCCTAGCTTAACCATGTCAAGCGGAAAATATCTTTATTTAATGGGCTTCTAAGGGGTTTGGAGATTTCTTGTCGTCTCCTTTTTTTGAATCGCTATCTTCTTTTACCCAAGGTACTGGTTGTCTTGTTAGAACAATATCTAAAACATCATCAATCCATTTTACTGGTTTAATTTCTAGGTCTTCCTTAATATTTTCAGGTATCTCTTTAAGATCTCTTACATTTCCTTCTGGAATTAATACTGTTTTAATTCCCCCTCGATGAGCTGCTAAAAGCTTTTCTTTTAAGCCACCAATTTTTAAGACCTCACCACTTAAGGTAATTTCTCCTGTCATTGCTACATCACATCTAACGGGTATGTTTGATAATACAGAAGCTACAGCAGTTGCCATTCCAATCCCTGCACTAGGTCCATCTTTAGGAGTTGCGCCTTCAGGAACGTGGATATGAATATCTTGACCTTCATAAAACTTAGGATCTATTCCAAGGTTTTCAGCTCTTGATCTAACAACAGACATGGCCGCTTGTATAGACTCCTGCATTACCTCTCCTAAAGATCCTGTTTTAATAATTTTTCCTTTTCCTTCAAAACTTGCAGCCTCTAAAGTAAGTAATTCTCCTCCGACTTGAGTCCAAGCAAGACCAGTAACCTGACCTATTCTGTCTTTTTCAACAGCCTCTCCATATTCAAATTTTCTTACTCCACAATAATCTTCTAGGAGATCTGGTGTTAATTTAACTTTTTTTGGCCTTTTCTTGTCTGAATTATTTCTAACCAATTTTCTGCAGATTTTAGATATCTCTCTTTCTAATGATCTAACCCCTGCTTCTCTAGTAAAGAATCTAATTAAATCCTTTAATGAGTCAGTTGTTAGATTAAGTTCTTTTTCTTGCAAGCCATTATTCTTCATTTGTTTAGGTAGCAAGTATTTCTCAGCAATATTAACTTTCTCATCTTCGGTATAACCTGGAATTCTTATAATTTCCATCCTATCTAGTAAAGGACCTGGGATGTTCATGCTATTAGCTGTGCACACAAACATAATGTCAGATAAATCATAATCCACTTCTAAGTAATGGTCGTTGAAGGTATGGTTTTGTTCTGGGTCTAATACCTCTAGGAGAGCTGACGCCGGATCTCCTCTAAAATCCATACCCATCTTGTCTACTTCATCCAAAAGGAAAAGGGGATTTTTAACTTCTGTTTTAGAAAGTTTTTGTAAAATCCTTCCTGGCATTGAACCTATATAGGTTCTTCTATGTCCTCTTATTTCAGCTTCATCTCTAACACCACCTAGTGACATTCTTATAAACTTTCTATTTGTTGCTCGGGCAATCGATTCTCCTAGAGAGGTTTTCCCCACTCCAGGAGGGCCAACTAAACATAGCACAGGACCTTTGAGTTTTTTAACCCTTTTTTGTACGGCTAAATACTCTAATATTCTTTCTTTGACTTCTTCTAGACCATAATGATCTTCATCTAATATCTTGCTAGCTTTAGTAAGATCTTTAGTGATTCTACTTTTCTTTTTCCAAGGAATGCTGACTATCCATTCTATATAGCCTCTAACCACAGAAGCTTCTGCTGACATTGGCGACATCATTTTATATTTTTGTAATTCACTCATCGCCTTCTTTTCTGCCTCTTTAGACATACCAGCTTCTTTTATTTGCTGTTCTAGAACTTCAGCCTCATCAGACTCATCCATTTCTCCTAATTCTTTCTTCAAAGCTTTCATCTGCTCGTTGAGATAATATTCTTTCTGGCTTTTTTCCATTTGCTTCTTAACCCTACCTCTCACTCTCTTTTCTACTTTTGTTAAATCGAGCTGCTCATCGAGATGAGATAGGATTTTTTTTGATCTTTCTATTAAGGATTTAGTTTCAAGTAATTCTTGTTTTTGATCTAGATTTATAGATAAGTGGCCAACTAAAGTATCGGTTAATCTACCTAGCCTATCTATTGAATTAACAGTGTGCAGGACTTCTGGGGTTGTCTTTCTTGTTACCTTTACATATTCCTGAAAATCTTTCTTTAGGTTTGCAACTAAAGTAGGAGCTTCATCTGTTTCTTCTTCTTCTTTTATTGGAGTTACATCAACAGCTTTATAGTCCTTGTAGTCATTAACGCTCTTAATCTTGGCCCTCTTGCTCCCTTCGACCAAAACCTTAACAGTTCCGTCAGGTAGTTTAATCAACTGCAGGATCGAAGAAATAGTACCTACTTCATATAAATCTTCTTGTTCTGGGTTTTCAGTATTGGAATCTTTTTGAGCAACTAACATTATCTGTTTGTCTGAGGCCATAGAAGCTTGCAGAGCAACTATAGATTGATCTCTTCCTACAAATAGAGGTGTTACTACAGAAGGAAATATAACCACGTCTCTGAGTGGTAGAAGAGGTAAATCTTTGGTTCTGCTTTTTGTCATAACTTAACCGCTTTTTCTTTCTTTTTCTTTATCATAAACCATTAAAGGCTCATTTTCTTCCTCAACAACTGCAGCATCCACTACTACCTTTAATAAGGAATTTTCAGATGGAATTTTGTACATAGTTTCCATTAGGATTTTTTCTAGTATAGATCTTAATCCTCTTGCACCAGTTTTTCTTTCTATGGCTTTTTTAGCTATTTCTTTCAAAGCATCTTCGCGAATATCTAGTTCAACTTCTTCCATATCAAAGAGTTTATTAAACTGTTTAACTAAAGCATTCTTTGGCAAGGTTAAAATCTTAATTAGAGCTTCTTCATCTAGTTCATTTAAAGTTGAAGTAACGGGAAGTCTTCCAACAAATTCTGGTATTAAACCGTACTTAATTAAATCTTCAGGTTGAACTTGTGCGATCAATTCATCTAATTTCTTAGATTGTTTAAGTGATGAAACATTAGCTCCAAATCCAATTCCTGTTTCTTCGCATCTATACTTAATTATCTTGTCTAAACCAGAAAACGCCCCTCCACAGATGAATAAAATATTAGAAGTATCTACTTGTACGAATTCTTGTTGTGGATGTTTCCTTCCTCCCTGAGGGGGCACCGAGGCCACGGTTCCTTCTATTAGTTTAAGTAAAGCCTGTTGAACTCCTTCTCCAGACACGTCTCTTGTTATGGAAGGGTTATCGGACTTTCTAGCTATCTTGTCTATTTCATCAATGTAAACTATACCCAGTTGGGCTCTCTCAACATCATAATCACATTTCTGTAATAATTTTTGGATAATGTTTTCTACATCCTCTCCAACATAGCCTGCTTCAGTTAGAGTTGTAGCATCAGCTATAGTAAAAGGTACGTCTAAGATTTTTGCTAAAGTTTGAGCCAATAAGGTCTTTCCGGAACCAGTGGGTCCTAGCAGAAGGATATTGCTTTTGGATAGCTCTACATCATCCTCATCTTTTGAGAAATCTTTATTAAGTCTCTTGTAGTGATTATAAACCGCAACAGAAAGATTTTTTTTCGCTTCTTCTTGACCAATTACGTACTCATCGAGAGTGGCCTTTATTTCTTTAGGAACAGGAAATGGTTCGGCTTCTTTGGTCTCTGAAGACTCGTTTATCTCTTCTTGTATTATGTCGTTGCATAAATCAATGCATTCATTGCATATATAAACAGAAGGGCCTGCTATTAGCTTTCTAACTTCATTCTGATTTTTTCCGCAAAATGAACAAAAAAGAAGCTTATCGTCTGAACCGTTGCCTTTATCTTTTTCTGACATTATTAACTCCTTTCCTCCATGACTGAATCAATTAACCCATATTCAACTGCTTCTTCGGGTGACAAGAAGTTATCTCTATCGCTGTCTTCAGCAACTTTCTTAACTTTTTGGCCTGTATGTTTAGATAAAATATTATTCAATTTTTCTTTTATAGAAAGTATTTCTTGTGCATGTATCTCAATGTCACTAGCCTGACCTTGGAATCCTCCCATCACCTGATGAATAAGCACTCTCGAATTAGGTAAAGCATGCCTCTTTCCTTTAGCGCCTCCAGCTAATAAAACAGCGCCCATACTAGCCGCCTGGCCTATGCAAAGAGTAGAAACATCGGGTTTGATAAACTGCATAGTGTCATATATAGACAATCCAGCAGTTACCGAGCCACCAGGAGAATTGATATATAGAGATATATCCTTATCAGGATTTTCAGCTTCTAAATAAAGCAATTGAGCAACAACCAAATTAGCCCCTACATCCTCAACAGGTCCAGTTAGGAAGATTACTCTCTCTTTTAAAAGCATGGAATATATATCGAATGCTCTCTCTCCGCGTGGAGTTTGTTCGACCACCATTGGGACCAATTGATTTAAATTTTTTTCTTTTAAACTAGTCATTAGTTCTTATCTTGGGTCAATTTAGACAAATTTCAAGTAAATTAATTCCCAGTTACACATTCTTCGTAAGTTAGAACCTCTTCTTCTGAATTTGCTTCATCTAAAAGATAGTCCACAACTTGCTCTTCTAAGGATATAGATTCTATATTTTTAAGCTGTTCATCATTTGAATAGAACCAATTCACAACTTGCTCAGGTTCTTTATACATAGCTGCCCTTTCTTCTATTAATTCCCTTACTCTAGTTCCATCGGGTTTAAATTCCTTTTCTTCAATTATTGTATTTAATAGTATTCCGATCTTTACTCTCTTCTGAGCTTGCTCTTTAAACGTATCCTCAGGGAACATCTCTTCTGTGATATCTTTTTCTTCCATACCCATCCTTCTAGCCATATCAATTCTCATATTCTTAACTTCTGAATCAATCATGGCAGAGGGAATTTTAAATTCATGATTTTCTTCTAATGAATCCAATAAATTTGACTTAGTTTTATTCTTAACAAGATTCTTTAAATCTTCTTCAAGTCTAGACTTTATTTCCTTTCTAAAGTCTTCTTCATTTTTTGCTTCAACACCAACAGACTGAAATAATTCTTCATTTAGATTAGGTAATTTACTGGTTAATACCTCGTTTGCTTTGATCTCAAAAGTCACTGGCTTTCCAGCTAATTCTGATTTTCCGTAATCTTCTGGAAAGGTTAATTCAATAGATTTTTCATCACCAGTCTTCATTCCTATTAAACCTTCCTCAAAGCCTTCTATCATAGATTTAGAGCCAATCTCTACAGGATAATTTTCTGCTGAATTTCCTTCAAACTCCTCTCCTGCCATAGTCCCCTTAAAATCAATTTTTACTTGATCTCCTTCTTCGGCTGACTTTTCTACCGCTTCCCAAGTACCTAATCTTTTTTGAATACTTTCTACTGTTTTTTCAACATCAGAATCTTCAACTGAGCTTGAAATCTTTTTATAAGTAATCCTGTTCAAACTATTAATTTGTATCTCAGGGTAGACTTCAAAAGTAGCCTTAAATTTTACGTCTTCATTTTCCTTAATTTTTTCAGGGATTAAATTAGGCCTGCCTACAGGCTTAAGATCATTCTTTTCAACTAAAGAATAGAACTCTTTTCCTACTGCATCATAAATTACATCTTGCCTAATTTCTGGACCGTACATTTTTGATATGACGTCTAAAGGAGCTTTTCCTTTTCTAAAGCCTTTTACTTTTGCAGATCTTTGAGCTTCTTTTAGTTTAGAGTTCACTTCATCTTCTATATCCTTAGCAGGTATAGAGATATCTAAAGATTTCTCAATTTCGTCTTTTTTTCCAAAAGAAAATTTCATTTCACTTTCCTTATATGGGGTGGGCGAAGGGGCTCGAACCCTCGACCACTGGCGCCACAAGCCAGAGCTCTACCAACTGAGCTACGCCCACCATAAATTAATAAACGCGTATTCTATCTCAGATAATTAATTTCAATTACTGTTAAATTAATTTAATGAATTTCAAATAACTCTAAAGATTCATCCACTTGAGAATCTTGGGTTAAGACATCCTCAACATCAGCTAAATTAGGACCCTCCCAAAGACTCGAAAGCATGTCATTTACATTGTCCTGCGGGCCTTGGATGAAAGCTTCTACAGAACCATCTGATGCATTTCTTACCCATCCAGTTAAAGAAAGCTTTAAAGCAGATTCATTCATCCACCTTCGAAAACCAACTCCCTGAACGCTACCAAAAATACTTACATGTAATGCAATCACTAACATCCGATCCATTTTTATAACTTAATTAAAAATATAATACTGAAAAAACAATTTTTCAAATTATTTCAAAAGGAGTGGCCTCCTCGGCAGGACTCGAACCTGCGACCCGCTGCTTAGAAGGCAGCTGCTCTAATCCAACTGAGCTACGAGGAGAAAAGAGAGGATTATATAGTATTTTTAAAAATTAAAAATTACTGTCTATCTAGTTATTCTGTAAGGATGTGAATC
The DNA here is from genome assembly GCA_902628375.1 of uncultured SAR86 cluster bacterium. Lineage (GTDB taxonomy): Bacteria > Pseudomonadota > Gammaproteobacteria > Magnimaribacterales > Magnimaribacteraceae > CACOMS01. The sequence continues at coordinate 14,403 of CACOMS010000009.1, forward strand.
AATAGCTGTTTTATTTTCTAAAACAATATCTGAGCATAAATCTGCTGAACCCATAGCTAAAGTCCAACCTAAATGCCCTTGTCCTGTATTTAAATATAGACCTGAAATTTTAGTTTCACCTATAAAAGGCAGACCATCTGGACTCATTGGCCTAAAACCAAACCATAATTTACCTTCGTCTACATCTAATTGTGTATATAAAGAAGGATAAACTGAATTTAACATACGCTTAAGATAAGAAACTCTTTTTTCATGAATCTCCTCATCAAAGCCTGCTAGTTCTGCAGCAGCTGTTACTCTTATTCTTGAATTACTGAATGGTGTAATTGCTGTATGAATATCTTCATCAACTAATGCAAGTTTAGGCATTGAATTTAAAGGAGGTGTTTCTATTGTCAGAGAATAGCCTTTTACTGGTCTTACAGGTAACCTTAAGTTGAGCCCTTTCAATAATAAATAAGACCAACTTCCAGCTGAAATAATTACTTTTTCAGAATTTATTTCGGCCCTATCGGTTTTAACTCCCTTAATTGAATTTTGATCAACCAATAGTTCTTTTATCTCTACGTTAGTCAAAATCCTACCTCCTTTTGATCTCACAACGTCTGCAAGCTCTTTACAGAATTTATGAGCATCTCCAACTTCATCATCCTGAAAATAAATGCCACCCTCTAATTGATCTTCTATTTCTGCTAGCTGAGGTTCCTTTTCAATTAGATGTGTTGTAGTTAAGACTTCTGAATTAATGCCCATTTTTTTTAGTTTTTTGCAATGTTCTATGGCTGCATCGAAAGATTTTTTGGATCTATAAATTTTTAAAGTTCCAATTTGAGAGCAATCGTATTCAATAGCATTATCTTCTCTAAACTGCTTTGTTAGTTTAAGGCTATGTTGAGCTAATTTCGTTATTGAATTTGTATTTGCTTCATATTTAGATTTAAATGAATTGAGAATAAATCTAATTCCCCAACCAAAATAATTTCCTAAAGATCCTAATTTTAAAGACATAGGTGAATCCTTTCTCCCTATCCCTTTAAGTATATTTAGAATGTCTGAAACAGAATTCCAAGGCTGAGAGTGAGACGGGGTTAACTGTCCTGCATTTGCAAAACTAGTTTTAAGAGCAACGCCCTCTTCTTTTTCTAGAACGAGAACTTTTTCACCTCTATCAAGAAGAGAGTTTGCTGTTGCTAATCCTTGTAAGCCGCCGCCTACAATTATGATCGGATCTTTATCCATATCTAAAACTGGTCGGGGCAGCAGGATTTGAACCTGCGACCACCTGCTCCCAAAGCAGGTGCGCTACCAGGCTGCGCTATGCCCCGAAGGCGATGAATCTTAAGTATCCTTGAGGCTGTCGTCAAACAAAAGATTCACTTTGTTAGATATAAATTAAATGAGAGAATTAATTTAAAGAAATAGGTAATAAATATGACAATAGTTTTAGATGGAAAATCTTTAGCCAAATCAACCGAAGAAGACATTGCTAACAGAGTTAAAAGTCTTAAAGAGAAAAGAGACATAACTCCTGTACTAGCAACAATATTAGTTGGTTCTGATCCGGCTTCAGCAACGTACGTCCAAATGAAAGGTAATGCATGTAAAAGAGTTGGAATGGATTCTATAAAAATTGAACTTTCTGAAACAACTACAACGGATGAATTACTTGAAGAAATAAACAAACTTAATGAAAACCCTAATATTCATGGAATACTCTTACAACACCCTGTTCCTTCACAAATAGATGAGAGGAAGTGTTTTGATGCAATAGATTTATCAAAAGATGTGGATGGAGTGACATGTTTAGGATTTGGAAATATGTCTATGGGAGAAAAAGCTTATGGATCATGCACACCTCAAGGGATTATGAGATTGATTAAACATCATCAAATTCAGGTAGAAGGAAAAAATGCAGTAGTAGTGGGTAGAAGTCCCATCCTAGGAAAGCCCATGGCGATGATGTTGCTTAATGAAAATGCAACAGTAACCATCTGTCACTCAAGAACACAAGATCTAGAGTCAATTGTTAAACAAGCCGATATTATTGTAGGTGCAGTTGGAATTCCACAATTTATAAAATCAAGCTGGATAAAAGATGATGCAGTGGTTATTGATGCTGGATATCATCCTCAAAAGTGTGGTGATATTGAACTGACTGATATCAAAGATAGATCATTGGCCTACACTCCTGTCCCTGGAGGGGTTGGACCTATGACCATTAATACACTTATACTGCAGACGCTAGAATCTTGTGAGAATTCATAGGATAGAAAACTAAATGGAGTTATTAATAGAATGAGTAATTATGACGTAGTAGTAGTTGGAGCAGGAATCTCTGGAATTGGAGCTGCTTACAATCTGCAAAAAACATGTCCAACTAAATCCTTTGCTATCTTTGAGGCTCGAGAAAATATTGGTGGTACTTGGGATTTATTTAAATATCCTGGAATAAGATCAGACTCTGATATGCACACCATGGGTTTTAGGTTTAAGCCATGGACTGACCCTAAAACGATTGCTGATGGGCCCTCTATCCTTAAATACTTAGATGAAGCAGTAAAAGAGAATGACCTTGAAGAAAAAATACAATTTATGAAAAAAGTTGTATCAGCAAAATGGTCGTCTACAAATGCAAATTGGAGTTTAACCGTAAGAAATACAAATAATTCTTTAGAAGAAACTGTTACCTGTAAGATTCTCTATCTTTGTGGAGGGTACTACAATTACGATAATGGCTACCTTCCTGAATTTAAAGGTTACGAAGACTTCGAAGGAGAAATAATCCACCCTCAACACTGGCCTGAAGACTTAAACTATGAAGGTAAAAAGGTAGTCGTTATAGGAAGTGGTGCTACTGCAGTGACTATAGTTCCTGCAATGGCAGACAAGGTTTCTCATATCACTATGCTGCAGAGATCACCCACTTATTACATGAGCGCTCCAGACGAAAGACCATTCGACTCTGCTATTAAAAGATTTACCTCAGATAAAGTAGGTTACTTCTTAATTCGATGGAAGAATATTCTCTTAGGAAGATTTTTTGTAACTCAAATAAAGAAACATCCAGGGAGATATAGGAATTTTCTTATAAATGGTGTTAGAGAACACTTAGGAAAAGATTACGATATAGATAAACACTTTACTCCTAGATATGACCCTTGGGATCAACGCCTATGTTTTGTACCTAATGGTGATATGTTTGAATCTATAAATTCGGGCAAAGCAGAGGTAGTAACAAATACTATTGATACTTTTACAAAAAAAGGAATAAAACTTTCTTCAGGAGAAGAACTAGAAGCAGATATTATTGTTACGGCCACTGGATTAAATATGCAACTCCTAAATGGTATCGACATATCTATTGATAATCAAAAATTAGATATATCAGAAAAGATTCAATATAAAACCATGATGTTTAGTGATGTACCAAATTTAATCGCAACTTTTGGATACACCACTGCTTCTTGGACCTTGGGTGCTGATTTAACTAGTGAATATGCCTGCAAACTTATAAACCTTATGGACAAAAAAGGTATGGACTATTTCTATCCTCAAGCAGGTGATGATGTTGCAGCAGATGGAGATTTTTTAGATTTAAATTCAGGTTATATACAAAGAGTTGCACATCAACTTCCTAAACAAGGCTCTAGAGATCCATGGATTAATACACAAAACTACCTGAAAGATTTATTTCAAGTTAGATTTAAGAGCTTAGAAGACTCTGACCTTAAATTTAAAAAGGCAGGTTAATTTATCTTCCAAAATCTCTGTAGTCATAGAAATTAATACCCTGTGACTTACCAGAATGATCGGAGATAAAATCTGCCAATACCTCAGCCTTAATGCTTTTGTATTTTTTGACAGCTCCCCCTAGAAAAGGATCTATTAGTAGAGGTTGTATTAATTGTCCAATAAATTCTCCTGGTCTAGCTTCTTCTCTAGAACCTATTAGAAGCCCAGGCCTATATATAGATATAGATTCATAACTAAGTCTTGAAATCTCGTATTCAACTAAACCCTTAGTGCTCAAATAAAAGTTCTTGGAATTCTTGTCCGATCCAATAGAGGTAACGAGGGATAGATTTTTTGCTCCTAAATTCAAAGACTGATTAGCCACAGATAAGCAATAATCAACATCTATTTTTTTGAAGTTCTCTTTTGATCCTGCTTTTTTTATAGTAGTTCCCAAACAAATGAAAACATCATCGATAGCTTCTATTTGATCTGAAGATAAATTAAGTGAATCAAAATCTACTTTGATGTGTTTAACTTCATCAGAATCCTTGAATTCTTCTTTTCTAGTTAAAGCAAAAACTTTATTGCCATTATCTGCTAGTTTCTTTACAAGAAATGATCCTACTAAACCTGTAGATCCTGCAACTAAGCAAGTTGACATACTAAGCCCAGTATTTATCTTTCAAGAGTCTTTTGTAAAGTTTTCCTGTAGGGTGTCTAGGCAGTTCTTTTTCAAAATCTACCGTTTTAGGGCACTTAACACTTGAAATTTTTTCTTTGCAGTATGCAATTAACTCTGCTTCTAAATCAGGTCCTGCATCATCCATATTAGCTGGTTGAACGACGGCCTTTACTTCTTCGCCCATTTCTGGATTTGGGACTCCAAAAACAGCTACATCAGCAACTTTTGGATGCATAATTAATGCATCTTCTGTTTCTTTGGGATATATATTTACGCCACCAGAAATTATCATGAAAGCTTTTCGATCAGTTAAGTAAAGAAAACCTTCTTCATCAACGTATCCTATATCTCCCAGCGTGCTATATCCTTGCTTTGAAATAGCTCCTTTAGTTTTTTCTGGATCATTATGGTATTGAAAGGTAGTTGCCGTTTCGCCACCAAAGTAAATACCACCTGCTTCTCCAGCAGGTAATTCATTACCTTCATCGTCTAATATATGCAGTTCTCCAAAAAGAGGTCTCCCTACTGAACCCTTATGATCAAGCCACTCTTCAGAATTAATAATGGTCATGCCATTAAACTCAGTTCCAGCATAATATTCATACAAAATCGGTCCCCACCAACTGATCATTTGATCTTTTACTTCTACCGGACAAGGTGCAGCGGCGTGAATGGCTACTTTATGAGAAGAAAGGTTATATTGGCTTCTTATTGACTCATCTACTTTTAGGAATCTAACAAACATCGTTGGAACCCATTGCGAGTGAGTAACCGAATAGTCTTCAATTGCTTTAAGAGCACTTTCTGGATCAAATTTCTCCATAATTACCGACGTAGCACCCAAAGATATAAACCCAGTGTTAAAGCCTAATGGAGCTGAGTGATAAAGTGGCGCAGGCGAAAGATAGACGGTATCTTCAGATCCTCCATATACTCCTTGTACAACTCTACCTAATCCTAAGTCTTCTTCCTCCATTGTGTATGGAAGAGGATTCAGAGTTAATTCTCTACTAACTCCCTTTGGTCTCCCAGTAGTTCCTGATGAGTAAAGCATAGAGCTTCCCTGACATTCATCTTCTACCGGTTCTGCTGGCATTGAAGCTATGGCATCCTCATAAGAAGAATAGCTATCTGAAGAACCATCAAGCATAAACTTCTCTACGCCCTCTAGTGAATCTTGCAAATTATTTGCTGTCTCTTCTAAAAATTTTGAAGTAATAAATACCTTAGCTTCACAATCTTTAACAATGTATTCAACTTCTGAAGGTTGTAACCTCCAGCTTATAGCTGTATATCTTAAACCGCTTCTCCACGCAGCAAAGATTACTGCAAAGAATAAATAATGATTCTCCAACATAATTGCTACTGAATCTCCTGGTTTTATACCTAAAGATCTAAAAAGCTGCGCTCCTTGATTTGAGAGATCATTCAACTCTCCATGCGTCATAATTTTTCCGCTGCCAGCCATAACAATTGCAGGCTTGTCAGGAAATTTTTTTCCATTTACTCCAGGGTGCATTTTTTCCTCGCTTGTTTATTTAAAATAGATTAATAATATATATGTACAATTAATGCCATACAATATGAAGCTCAAGAATTTTTTATGTCTAACAATAAGAATTTAGCGGTCATTACTTCTTTTGGGGGTATTAATGCTTCTGGAAGAAGTTCTGATCACATGGGTTACGGAAACCAAGTCTTCGATTCTTTAAAACAATCTGATCAAGTTAAGGTATTACAAGACTTAGCTATTCTAGAAGGTGTAATAAAACATACAGATAAAAAATGGATGACAGATGTCGAAGAAGAAATAGAGTTAAAATCTTTTCTTAATTCCAATCAAGATAAAATTAGACAAGATAGCATGGTCAGAAAAATTGATCGGGAGATTTATGACCCAGATGGAATAATTCTAGATCAGATAAAAGCAGGAGCTGCTGGACAATTACCCTCTGGATTTGATCCAGCTAAACTATACCCTTCTAGACAACACCCTAAAGCACTGCAAATGACTATTTTTGGAATGAGTGATGCTATGGGTCAACTAGGTATAGATTGGTCCGAAATAGAAAAAGAAATTGATCCAGATGAACTTGCTGTATTTAGTGGATCAGCAATGAGCAATTTAGATAAGTTTGGTTTTGGGGGCATGATGCAATCAAGACTAAAGGGTTCAAGAGCTAGTTCTAAAAACCTTGCATTTGGATTAATTGAAATGTCAGCAGATTTTATAAATGCTTACATGTTAGGTAATGTGGGTAGAACAGGTCATTCTGTTGGAGCTTGCGCTACTTTCCTATACAACCTCCAATTAGCTAAGGAATTGATAGAAAAAGGAGAATGTAAAGTTGCCGTTGTAGGTTCGGCTGAAGCTCCAATAACTCCAGAAATATTTGATGGGTTTTATGCAGTAAGTGCCCTGTCAGATAATAAAAAAATGATAGAGCTCCAAAATCAACTTGGAGAAGAATCTAAAGAACCCAATTACAGAAAAGCTTGTCGTCCATTTGGAGACAATATAGGAATGGTTTTGGGAGAATCAGCTCAATTTATAATTCTAATGAATGAAGAATTGGCTATTAAATTAGGAGCAGAAATTTATGGCTCTATTGTCAGTGTTCATTCTCATGCAGATGGATATAAAAGCTCCATCAGCGGCCCGGGTATAGGAAATTATATTACCCTTGCAAAGTGTGCTTCAGATGCTCACAAATTTATAGGAATAGATGCCCTAAAACAAAGAACTTTTGTTCATGCTCATGGCACTGGAACGCCTGCAAATAGGACAACGGAATCCCATATAATTAATAAAATAGCTAAGGCCTTCGACATAGAGTCTTGGCCCGTAACTGGCCTTAAATCTTATTTAGGGCACAGCATGGCTGTGGCAGCTGGAGACCAGCTCATGAGCGTCTTAGGTACATGGTCTCGAGGTGTTATTCCAGGAATTCATTCAGTTAAAGAGCCTGCCAAAGATGTTTATAGAGATAATTTAGATATCCTTACAGAGAATAAAGTTAATGAACCTTCTCACTTTATAGGTGCTTTCTTAAATGCTAAAGGATTTGGTGGAAATAATGCTTCGGCATTTATAGTAAACAACCCAACGACCTTGGGAGCAATTGAAAATAAGTACTCAAAAGAAGAATTAAAAAGCTATAAAACTAAACTAGAAAATACGAGATCTAATGCAAAAAAATACAACTCAAAAGTAGCTAAAGGTTCTTATGATTTGACTTACAAATTCAACCATAATGTTTTAACTGGAATTGATGATATAGAAATTACAAAATCGGAAATAAAACTAAAAGGCTATAGCAGATCTATTCCTTTAAGTAAAAATAAACATTAATTGAAGTGAGCGAAGAATTAAAAGAATCTATAAGTGAATTACTGCTTGCTGAGAATATAGATGGAGAAATAACTGAAATAATACCTCTAACAGGAGGCGCTTCAGCAGAAACTTATAAGTTCAAAGTTAAACAAGATTGGTTTGTTCTCAGGAAAGGGTCTGGTAACACTTCCCCGTTGGCTATTTTAAAAAAAGATGAAGCTTTTATTCAAAACGAAGTATTTAATCAAGGAGCGCCGGTTGCAGAGATTGTTGCTGTTTCAAATGAAAGTTCTAAGCTTACAGATGCTTACATTATGAAACTGGTTGAAGGGGAATCAATAGCAAGAAAAGTTCTTAGAGATAAAAAATTTTCCCAAGCACGAAAGGTTTTAGCTTACGAATGCGGACAAGCTCTAGCTAAAATTCATTCAGTTTCTTTGGAATCTCTAACTAAAGTTCCCAGGAATGATCCCTATCAGTCATTGGAGAATTTATACCTAACTTATCAGCAATTTAAACAACCTCTTCCTGTATTTGAATATACTTTTAGATGGTTAAAGGAGCAAAAATTTCAGGAGATTGAACCTACTCTGGTACATGGAGATTTTAGACTAGGAAACCTGATAGTGAACGAGGAAGGCCTAGCTGCAGTTATCGATTGGGAATTGGTTAATATCGGTAATCCTATCCAAGATATTGGATGGATGTGTGTTAACTCTTGGAGATTCGGTATAACCGAAAAAATAGTTGGTGGTTTCGGCAACTTAGAAGATCTTCTTCAAGGTTACACCTCGGTTAGCAACTTAATAATTGATGAACAGGAAGTTAAGAAGTGGCAAGTTTTTGGTTCACTGAGATGGGGCGTAATCTGCCTGATCCAAACATATTCACATTTAAATGGACCAACAAACTCAGTAGAAAGAGCGGCTATCGGTAGAAGAGTTTCAGAAACTGAAATAGATATGATCAACTTAATGTTCTTGGGAGGAAAATAATGATCTTTGATAGACCTACTGCATATGAATTATTGGATGCTGTTTCAATATTCTTAGAAGGAAAAATTAAAAATGAACTTCCTAAACACTTAGGATTTAACCTTCAAATTGCTATAAATGTTATTAATATTGTTAAAAGAGAAATAAAAAGCGGAAAGGAAATAGATGAGACCTCTTCTAAATTAATATCTGATTTATTGGAAGACGAAGACACCATGAAATCCTTAGCAGACTCAATAAAGAATAAAACCCTAGATCTCGAAGATAAAAATCTTCAATCTGCTTTATTAGAGATAACTAAAATGAAGTTATCGGTAGATAACCCAAAATATTCTACTTACAAAGAACTAATCGAGTGATTTAAGGGGTTTTTTATCTCTTAGCAACATTAGAGGAATCATAAAGAAAGGCCAAGCTCTATGATATTTATTTGGAAAGATTCTCTGTGAAAGTTCGAATAGTTTAGCGTCTAAACCAATAAAGATTCTTCTTTTATTTTTCTTAACACCATTAAGAATAATTTGAGCTGCTTTGCTTGGATGCATTCCTCCTTCTTTAAAGTTATTTGCCATCTCTTCGAGATTGGCAGGTTGGTTTCTTGTAAAAATGCTTCTTCTGTTCGTTCCCTCTTCCAAAGCTTCCTGATAAGCCTCTTCATCCATTCTGGAATTTGAAACTATATTTGTTCCAACATGACCTGGATGGACACAATGAACTTGAAGGTTTTCGTTTGTTTCAGCCATTTCTAAAGCAAGACTTTCTGTAAATCCTCTGACTGCAAATTTAGTTGCGTGATATACCGTTTGTCCTGGTACTGCTACCATGCCAAAAATTGAAGAGGTATTAACAATTGCTGCTTCTGGTTGATTTTTAAGGTGAGGTATAAAAGCTCTAGTGCTATTAATAACACCGTTTAGATTAATATCCATTACCCAATCCCAGTCTTTTTCTTCCATATCAGCAAAGTGCTTACCTGTGGTAACTCCTGCATTGTTAAAAACCATATCAACCTTGCCATGATCATCTAATACTTTTTGAGGTAAGGCTTCTACAGCTTCCTTGTCTGCTACATCTAAAATTAGAGAAGAGACAGAAACATTGTATTTCCTTAGCATCTCTTTGGTTTCATCGAGAGTTTCTTGATTAACATCGCAAATAGTTAAATGTGCGCCTTCTTTAGCTAGCAAAACGGCTAAATATCTTCCCATTCCTGAGCCAGCTCCTGTAATAACCGCCACTTTATCTTTAAAACTTTTCATAACTACCCTTCCTCTCCTCTCACTGGATACAAAAAATCTTCATCATAAGCTTTTTCTGGAGTACTTCTTACTTTCTGATCTAGCACCTTAGCATCCTCGCCAATTAAGATTCTCCATTGATTCTCTTTAACTCCATTTAAGATGACTTCAGCAGCTTGTGAAGCAGAAGTTGGTGCACTATTTTTAAACTCTTCTCCTCTATCCTTTATTAGTTGCCTTATTTGATCTAAAGAATAGTTGTCGTAAGGTGCTCCCATCGAAATCCATAAATCTTTTGATCTTTGAGCATCCTCATCAGACATTTCTAAGGGGTCGACATGTCCTAAAACTTTTCCCGAATTAATTGCTATAGAAGTCCCTATATGACCCGGCATAACCACAGACACTCCAAGATGAGGAGCATTGTGCCTAAAATCGTGTATCAATGCTTCTGAGAAACCTTTTACAGCAAATTTTGCTGCTGAATATGAAGTATGTGGCATTCCACCTATAGCTGCCCAAAACCCATTTACGCTGCTGGTATTGATAACATGGCCTTCATCGCATTTAAGCAATGCTGGCATAAATGCTCGACTGCAGTAATAAACTCCATACCAACAAACAGCAAACGTTCTTTCCCAATCACTAATATCACCGGAAACAAAACTACCGCCTCCTCCAATACCAGCGTTATTAAATAATAAATTTATTGATTCCGTATCATGATCTTCAAGAACTTGGTTCTTGAATTCTTCTACATCTTTGTTGTTGGAAACGTCACATACATGAGATGTTATTTTTACATCAGGAGACTCTTTTTTTGCTATAGAAAGAGTTTCTTGCATATTCTCTTCAATGACGTCACACATGGCTACATGGCAATTTTCTTTAGCAAGCTGCCTTACTAATTCTCTGCCCATACCGGTTCCGCCACCAGTTACCACAGCAATCTTATCCTTAAAATTATCCATTGTAGGCTCTAGTTTTATTCTTCTTTATTTGGAAAAGGACTAAAAGGAAAAGGTTTTTCAGAAGAAACATAGGTTAAGTAATCTATAACTTGTGACATATACCTTTTAAAGCCCGAAGAAACATTATCTAAATTATTATTCGAAGAATCTGTTACTAGTACATAAAGAAATTGCACTACCGAAATAAGAATAATTGCATACCAGCTTAAAAAATAGATAAAGATAAACAAGGCTATCCAAATTACCCTTAGCCATTTGCCTTGATTAAGTACTTTTTCCTTTAAGTCGTCAGTATCAATAGTTTCTTCGGATTGATTCTCTACTAATTCTTGATTTTTCTCTTCTGTCATATCTATTCTCAGTTAATTTAAGAATTCTACATCTTTAGGCTGGTCATTGCCTAAAATTTTCTCTATAGAATCGAAACCAGTACCTTCAAATATAACACTATAGAGTGAATCAACTATGGGCATGGTTATACCAACTTCTAAAGATTTTTTCTTTACAGCCTCTAGAGTTTTCAGGCCTTCCACAGCTTGTCCTATTTTTGATTTAGCATCTTCTACAGAATGCCCCTGACCTATCAGCTCCCCCATTTTATGATTTCTACTCAAAGGAGATGCACAAGTTGTAATAAGATCTCCTACACCAGATAGGCCTAGAAATGTCATGGGGTTGGCTCCCATTTTATGAGCCAGTCTACTCATTTCTCCAAGACCTCTTGTCATAATCATTCCTATTGTATTTTCACCCGAATTAAGACCAAAGGCTATGCCACAAGCTAAAGCGTATATGTTTTTTAAAGCGCCACCCAGCTCAACCCCATATGGGTCTGAATTTACATAAACTTTAAAAAAAGGCGTCTGGTAGGCATCCACTAATGCTGAAGAAAGATCTTCATGTAAGCTAGCTATTACTGTTCCAGTTAAATGCTCTTCTGCAATTTCACCTGCTAGATTGGGTCCGCTCAAAACCCCAACTTTATGTTTGTTTTTGGTTATTTCTTCAACTATCTGACTCATTAACAGAAAGCTTCCGAGCTCTACACCTTTGGTTGCACTAATTAGATAAGAATTAGTCTTAAGGTGTTTTAATGACTCATTGACTACCTGCCTTAAAGAATCACTAGGAATGCAATAAATGACTATATCTGAACTTGAGATCTGCTCAATCTCAGTAGTCGCATATAGATTTTCTTCTAAAAGATATTTTGGTAAGTATTTGAAGTTAATTTTTTCTTCATTAATTGATTTACAAGTTTCTGAATCCCTCATCCAAAGAAAAACTTCATTATCATTCTTAGCTGCTAAGTTAGCTAGAACAGTTCCCCAGCTACCTCCTCCAAGGACAGATATTGTTTTTTTAGTCATGTATTTATATATTTATTTTTTATTTTATCAGTCTATACAGGAATATATCTATTTCGGGTTATGATGGAAAAATGCAAAGCAAAGAAAACCTAGGTTCAATAAGAGAATTTTTTAACCAATCCAATGTTGACTATGTGAAGGTTGCCATTACTGATATAGATGGAGTACTGAGAGGCAAATACATGCATAAAGATAAATTTCTTAAAGCGTGTGAGTCAGGATTTGGTTTTTGTGATGTTATTTTTGGCTGGGATAGTAACGATGACTTATATGAACTAGAGAATCTTTGGTATGAACCTCTTACAGGTTGGCATTCTGGATTTCCTGATGCAAAAGTAAAAATTATTTTAGATTCTAAGAGGTCCATTCCTTTTGAAAATAATGTGCCTTTATTTTTAGCTCAATTAGATCAAGAAGAGGTTTGTCCTAGAGGGTTATTAGAGAAGACACTAAACAGATTGACTCAAAACAACCTTAAAGCTAAGGCCTCCTTAGAATATGAATTTTTTCTCTTCAATGAAGATCCTCATACAGTGAGAAAGAAAAAATTTCAAAATCTCTCTTCTTTTACACCTGGTATGTTTGGCTATTCAATCCTAAGAAGCTCCGTGCACTCTAAACTTTACGAGGACATACTTAATATGTGTCTAGAGATGGATATGAAGCTTGAAGGGCTACATACTGAAACAGGCCCTGGAGTTTTAGAGGCAGCTATAGAAGTAGATGAGGCAATGCTTGCGGCTGATAAGGCATCTATTTTTAAAACTTTTATGAAAGTTCTAGCACAAAGAAATAATCTGATGGCAACCTTTATGGCAAAGTGGTCGAATAAATACCCTGGGCAATCTGGACACATACATTGTTCTCTGGTCAATGAATCTAATGAGCCAATCTTTGGATCTAAAGAACAGGGCCCTAGTGAAATAATGAATCATTTCCTTGGTGGTTTACAAAGATACTTACCAGAATTTACCTTAATGCTTGCACCGACTATAAACTCCTACAAAAGATTAACACCAGGAGCATGGGCCCCGACAAGTTACACTTGGGGAAAAGAAAATAGGACAACGGGTATAAGAGCAATTCTAGGATCTCCTTTTTCTCAAAGAATAGAGAACCGAGTTGGAGGGGCTGACTCAAACCCATATCTAGCTCTAGCTGCAACCTTAGGAGCAGGTATTCTTGGGATTGAGAATAAAATAATACCTTTAGATGAATTTAAAGGTAATGCGTATGAAGCAAAAATTGATAAAACTCTTCGAACTCCAAAATCACTAAGAGAAGCATCAGATGCATTTAAGAGTTCTGAAGCAGCTAAAGAGGTATTTGGAACTCAATTTGTTAATCACTTTTCCATGTCTAGAGATTGGGAAAATTCACAGTATGAAAACCAAAGGAAATTATTTGAAAAAAATAGTGCAGAAATCTCTCAATGGGAATTAAAAAGGTACTTTGAAATTATATAGAGTAAAAAATGAAAAATTTATTTAACTTAGAGGGAAGAACAGCATTAATTACAGGCGCTTCATCTGGCCTGGGTAAACACTTTGCGAAAACACTGCACCAAGCAGGAGCTTTCGTAATTATTAGTGCTAGAAGAACTGAAAAACTAGAAAAACTAAAGACAGAATTAGGAGACAAATGTGAGTTATTCAAACTTGATGTAACTTCTGAAGAGAGTGTGAGTGAATTAAAATCAAATATTGAATCTGCAAATCTTCAATTAGACATTCTGATTAATAATGCGGGGACATCTGACCCTCAAAAATTTAAAGATCTATCAGAAGAAAGTTGGAATTACGTTTTAGAAACAAATTTAAATGGGGCCTTTAGAGTAGCTAAAATGGCGACTGATCTCATGCTAAAAAATAAAAAAGGAGGAAGTATTATAAATATAGCCTCTATTCTTGGGCAAAGAGTGGGTCTGAATCTGTCCAGCTATGCAACTAGTAAGTCTGCTTTAATTCAACTTACTAAAAGCATGGCTCTAGAGCTTGCTAGATCTAACATAAGAGTAAATGCATTGGCTCCAGGCTATATTCTTACGGAAATAAATGATGATTTTTTTGCAACTGAAGAAGGTCAAAATTACATAAAAAAAATTCCCATGAACAGGTTAGGTCTTGAAGAAGATCTAGACGGCGCCCTTCTCCTTCTCTCAAGTGACGCATCTTCGTTTATGACGGGATCCGTTATAAACATAGATGGGGGTCATCTTATTAACCCTCTTTAATCAACAATTTTTATTAATCTCCCAGGTAAAAGCTTGCCATCTGGGTAATCTCCATTAAGTAATCTAAGTTTAGACTCAGGATCATATGAAATTGGACTTTTATCAGACAAGGAAGAGTATGTGTCTCCTTTTTTGACTTTATAGATCTTTATCTTAAGAGATTCTGCTAGTTTTAACTCATTCCTCTTTAAATCTCTAAAACTTGAAATGATTGAATTGAATTCATTAACAAAATTAGAAATTTGTAAATCTTCTGATCTAGAGGTAAATAGAAAAATTTCCTTTTTTCTGAATATTACCGCTACCAAAGCATCTTTTCCTCTGAACTTAACAGTAGCAGAATAGCCTTCATAACCTGAAGAAGAGATTGTCTTTCCGTTTTGAATTTTTTGATTAGTTATTCGTTGTAAATATTGCTTAGGAGTTTCTACCCTTGATTGATCGTCCATAGAAACTTTTACTTGAGCTTTTCCATTTGGAGAAATGAATAAAAGGTTATTCTTATTATTTATCATCTCCCACTTTCTAGGGGCTGAAAGAAATATCCCTAGATCTGCATGATAAAAATTATTCCCCCTCCTTACTCCCTCTCTTGAAGAGTCTCCATAAACCAAACCATTCAAAAAACTAAATAGTCTGTCTTCTTTTGAAGCTTCATTTGTGAATATCTCATTTTGTTTAACTACCTCTTTTAATCGTTTATCGTTTTCGGGATGGGTAGCAAAAACTCCATGATAAGTTTGGGTAGAAACCCCTCTTCTTTTAGACACCTCAACAGAATACTCTTCTTGGGCTTTCAAAACCCGTAAGGCGTTCATCATTCCATTGCCGGAATAACCTGAAATAGATGAGTATTGAACAGCTAGACCATCAGCTTCTAACTCCATGTCCCTTCCATAACCTGATATTAAAGCCCCACCCATCAAATAGGATAGATCAGCTGCTGTGCTTCCATATTCTTGACCGATAATGGTGGTGAGTATTTGAGTTGCTTGAGATTGTGAATACTGCCTAACACTATGTCTCGCCGTTACATGACCTATTTCATGTGCAAGAACAGCTGCGAGCTCTTCCTCAGAATTAAAATGAGCCAGTAGACCTCTGTAAATAAATATATGTCCACCTGGTAAAGCAAAGGCATTTACAGCAGGGTTATCTAAAACTATAAATCTATATATTAGATTGGGTCTATGGCTTCTCTTAGTTAAATCATCTCCTAGCTCTTGAATGTATCTCTGTAAAGATTCATCTTCATACTTTCTTTCCTGTTGTAGGACTTGTTTAGCTACATTTCGACCCAAGCTAATTTCTTGTTCTTCCGAGATTAAAACAAAGTCAGGGTTGCCTGTTACCGGGTTTATGGAACAACTAGATAAGAATAAGAATAGAACTAATAAAGATAAAATCTTAGTCATTAGACAATAAACGTAAAGTTCTATCTTCAAAAATATTCCACCATGAATTGCCCATATCTATAATTCTTTCAATATTTTCTTCTGAATTATCGTCCAGTTCTGGATTTACATCTCCAAGTTCAGAATTTATACGAAGATAATTTTCACCCAAAATACCTTCGGCTAGCTCATGATCTAAGCTACTTTCTGCCATCAATCCAAATAAATTATTTCTTAACCAACCTATTGTTCCCCAAGACTGGGACTCCTCTCCAGGTATAGGTTTTCTGTCTAAACCAGTACCAACACTCAATACTTTAAAATTCGTATCAGGATAGACCTTTTTAGCTTCAATAAATCCATGCAAAGATGGGTGATTAGCTACTATAGCTCCATCGATAAGATATCTATTTCCTACTTTAGCAGTTGGATAAAATGTCGGCGCTGCAGAGGTTGCGCTTGCTACTTCTATTACCGAAAGATGTTTGTCCTTAAAACTGCTTAGAATAACTGGTTTTCTAGATTGAACGTCATAGCAAACTGCGCACACGGGCTTATAGGAATCACCCATCTTTTTCTCTTTAAAGTAATCTGTAAGTAGATCGATTTTTCCTTTGTCCTTGTATTTGGAGCCTTGAAGAAGACCCAGGGTGCTTCTCAGTGTATTTGCTCTTTTGTCCCAGATAGAATCAGAAAGTATTTGATTTAAGTTTTCTTGTGACCAAAACTCTATTAATTCAGAAGAATTCATCTTATTGACAGCCATAGCAAGGCAACTTACCGCTCCTGCTGAGGTGCCGATAAAGAAATCAAATTTTTCATAAATAGGAGTTTCTAAGGCTTTTTCCAAAGAATTTAGAAAAGTTACAGTAGCTAAAGCTCTAACTCCACCTCCGTCCAAGGAAAGAATGTACTTTGTTTTCATTCGGTTGTACTAGTTTAGAGATATATTTTACTTCTTTAATGTTCTTAATAAAGGCTTATTCTATATAGCTTTTCTAGACAAAATAATGTCATTTGATACAGTAACTAAGGTGTTTTTGTTTTTATACAAAATATTGGGGAAATATATGAAAAATTTATTTAAATCTTTATTGATTTTACCTCTTCTATTTTCTTTCTTTGTACTAGGTGATGAAGAAGAAACTGTAGAAGAAGTTGTTGTTGTAGGATCTCAAATCAAAGGTGCTAGCATTTCAGGAGCCCTTCCTGTTACCGTCTTAGACTTTGGAGATATTGAAGCAATAGGCGCTGATGGTGGAGATGAGTTATTGGAAAGCGTAGCTGAACAAGGACTTAATTTCTTTAATGAAACTGAGAATGCTTCTGGTGGTGTCAACTCTGCTAGAGGTGATATGGGAGCTTATAACTTACGACATATGGGTGTAGGAAACACTCTGGTTTTAATGAATGGCAGAAGGCTAGTTAATTCACCAGGATATCAGACGGAACTTCTGGGTGGAGACTATGTACCTACGGTAACTGTAAATTCAACTTTAGTTCCAACTTATGGTCTTGACAGGTTAGAGATTCTTAGAGATGGAGCTTCTGCTATCTATGGATCAGAAGCGATTGCTGGAGTTGTTAATAACGTTATGCAAGATGACTATGAAGGTTTTGTAATGAGAATAAAAAGAGGTTTTTATGATCATTTTGCAGCAGATGATGTAACTATTTCAGGAAAATATGGAGCTGATTTCAATGGAGGTGCTACGAATGTGAGTATTTTCTTTGATATTTATAACAGAGATAGAATCAGAGCTGCTGAAGATCCTAGATGGGGAAATTCTGATCATAGACAATGGATACCAGCAGACTCGCCTTGGTCAGGAAGCACATCGTTCAGAAATACAAGTACCAACTCTCTTTATGGTCAGTTTGATATGGTAAGTTCTTCAGAACATGGTGGAGAGACTTACAATCATGTTTGGACAGACTCCAATGGTGAGTTTGAAATTTTTCCTCTAGGTGATGAAAGATGTACAAATAGAGGAAACCCTTTATTTGATACGGGCTTTGGAACATGTATTGCACCAGACGGAAATGGAGTAGAAAGATTTAATCTTTGGGGTGGAACTGACTATAGGTCTGACCTAGAAAGAAAAAATATTTTTGTTTTCATAAATCATGAAATGGAAAATGGAATGGAGTCATTCACCGAACTAGGATGGTATGAATCTGACTCAAATCTAACAAGACATCCTTCTTACGCGTTTAGTTCATCTAAGCATAGAGTTGGACCAGATAATTACTGGCTAAACCAACTGACAGTAGATGTTGATGGTGTTGCCACTCCTATATTTGCAGGAAAAGAGCTATATATAGACAACTATCGTTATGCTGAGGTTCCTAGAATTGTAGACGTACACAAAACCACTTATAGATTCCTTCAAGGATTTAGAGGAACTAGAGGAGATTGGGATTGGGAAACTGCTTTTGTTAGGTCAAAAGCTAAGGCGGATGACGTCACACATAACAGAGTCTCAAATACTTTGTTAAAAGAAGCTCTATATGACAACACTTCTGCTGCTTATAACCCATTCAGTGCAGGTGTTGATTCAAATATTGAAAGAGCCCTTGTGGACGTATATAGAAAAGGATTTAGTACTCTCACCATGGTAGATTTTAAAACTACAAATAGTAATTTATTTGAGTTGTCTTCAGGCCCTGTTGGCTTCCTAGCGGGTGCTGAATTTAGACAAGAAGAAATTCAAGATGATAGAGATCCTAGATTAGATGGAACAATAGATTATTGTGACTATGAAAATGATTGCTATCCTCTAGTGAGTGATGTTCTTAATTCTAGTCCAACTGGAGATGTTGGAGGAAAGAGAGATGTTACTTCAATCTTTGCTGAATTACAGATACCTCTTGCCGATAATGTGGATATGCAAATAGCACTTAGAAGTGAAGATACTAGTGATGCAGATGGTTCAACTGTAGGAAAGGTTGCGTTGGGTTGGGATGTTACTGATTGGATGTTGTTAAGAGGTTCATTTTCTACTGCATTTAGAGCACCTAATATAGTTCAAATAAATGAAACTATAGTTGTTAGGTCAGGTAGTAGACATGATTATACAATCGAGAGAGTTCAACAACTTCTAGGCCTTGATGATGGTGATATAGACTCTTATTACACAATACAAAGACAAGCCACTGGAGCAGAAAACTTAGAGCCAGAGGAATCTGATAATACATCTTTTGGTTTAGTACTTAATCCTGTAGACGGATTAACTATAACCGCTGATAAATGGTCTATAGATAAGGAGAAAACTATTGGGTTGTTTGGAAGAAATAATCACACAGTTCTAGACATGATGCTTAGATTCCAAGCAGGTACTTCTGATTGTGCCAACACAGTAGGTAATCCAGCTGTTGTAAGGGAGGCTCCAGACGATGGAGATCTTCAATACTTTGCAGATGCTGGAATATGTCCTATAGGAGTTATCAAGTACGTAGCTGATAACTACGTTAATTTAGCCGACAGAACCATTGAAGGTTATGACATTGGTGTTTACTACAATGTAGAAACTGATTTTGGGGAATTTGACGTAAGATATATTGGTAGTCATATAGATAAATTTGAACAGAAGCCAGGCGGTGATTTTTCTGCCCTTCAAGCTGCTCAGGATAGTGGAGAGATACCTCTTTCAATTCCGATTGATGGTTTTGGAGATCTTCTAGGTCAAAATGGAAATTACGACAACAAGCACTACGCAAGAGTCTCTTGGAAAAAGGGCAATTGGGGAGCTACCCTTTCAGGCATTAAGAAAGGTGAGTTCTATCAAAGTTCTTTAACTCTTAGTGACGGAACAAGATATGTAATACCTGAAATGACAACCTACAACTTATTGGTTGATTACAGATTTACAACTCCAAGATTTGATAAAAGCGCAAGAATTAGGTTTGCAGTTAAGAATCTAGATGACGAAAGAGCTCCATTAGCTGATCGTTATTATGGATACTTTGCTGATGCGCACCAAGACTTGGGAAGGAACTACTATATTGATTTGAGAATAAATCTTTAAATTAATTCCTTAAAAAAAGGGAGCATTAGCTCCCTTTTTTTTACATAATACTCCTTGAGTTATGAATCTTATTAAAAACAATCCAGGATTTATATTAGGTCTCGTAGCCTTTTTAATTATTCTATTTCTTCCGGCTTCTGAAGGGTTAAACCCACAAGCTCAAAGAACTCTTGCCCTATTTGTATTAATGGGAACCTGGTGGGCTACAGAAGCCGTACCTGTTGCCATAACAGCATTAGTTCCTTTAGCTCTTTTTCCTTTGTTTGGAATATCAAGTATTCAAGAAACGGCTGCTCCTTATGCCAACAAGATCATCTATCTCTTTTTAGGCGGGTTCCTTATAGCTACAGCGATTCAGAAATGGAACTTGCATAAGAGAATAGCATTGTTTGTGCTCCAATATGCTGGATCAAGTGGAAGGACTATGATTTGGGGCTTTATGCTATCTGCAGCTCTTATCAGCATGTGGGTTATGAATACTTCAACTACGATCATGTTGCTTCCTATAGGTTTAGCTGTAGTGAGTGTTGTTAAAGAAACCGTTAAAGATCTAACTGAGGATGAAGCAGATAATTTTCAGCTAGCCCTTCTTCTTGGAATTGCATATGGCGCAACCATAGGTGGAATGTCAACTCTAATAGGAACTGGCCCCAATGGTATCTTAGCTGCCTTTATGGAAGACAATTACAATCTACAAATCAGTTTTTCTGACTGGATGAAAGTTGGTGTCCCTTTAAGCTTTACGATGCTGCCTTTAAGTTGGATGATTCTTACCAAATTTGTATTTCCAATTTCATTTAAGACTTCTGTTGAAACAAAAAACTTACTTAATGAAATGAAAGAAGACATAGGTCCATTTCAAGGGGCAGAATTAAAAATATTTATAATTTTCTTTTTAACTGCCATGGGTTGGATGTTTAGAACTTTATTAGACGATATAAGTTTCCTAAATGGCCTTTCAGATTCTGGAATAGCTATGATTGCTGCTTTAGCGTTATTTCTTGTTCCTAACGGAAATAAGGAAAATCCTGGACCTTTACTTGAATGGAAGGATGCAGAACAAAATGTACCTTGGGGTCTTTTAGTATTATTTGGAGGAGGCTTAAGTCTAGCTGCAGCAGTCCAAAGTACTGGTTTAGCCATCTGGATAGGAAATTTAATTCCTACAGGAATTAGTCTAGTTATTATTGTTGTGATGGTGGTAACTCTTATCCTGTTTCTTACTGAGCTAACTTCAAATATGGCAACTACTGCAACTTTCTTACCTGTAGTAGCTGCTATTGCTATTCAATCTGACTTTAACCCTTTGCTAGTAACAGCTGCAGTAGCTCTCTCATCCAGTTGTGCCTTTATGCTACCGGTAGCTACACCACCTAATGCAATAGTATTCGGTTCTGGGTTAATTAGAGTTCCGCAAATGGCGAGAGCTGGCTTTTCTCTAAATATTTTGGGAATAATTGTTGTGTCTTTAGTCTCAATCTTTTTAATACCAGCATTCTTGCTCTAATTGCTTTCGCTTAATGCACTAGCTCCAGGTCTTCTGGTATCCGGAACTCCATACAAGTTCCCATCTTCAATAAATATAGCTTGTACGCTACCCATTGCTAAATTTGAATCTTTTATTGTATGACCCAATCTCTTTAATATATTTGTGGTATCTCTACTGAAACCAGTTTCAAGTTCTAATTCTTTGGCATATCTTTGATTTATTCTTGGTGCGATAAGCGCTTCTGAGTAGCCTAATTTATGATCTATTACATTAGATATAACTTGTGAGATGACATTTGGTATCCTACCTCCTCCTGGAGAGCCTAAAACCATAGTTAAATCTCCTTCTTTATTAAATACTAATGTTGGCGTCTGAGTGCTGATCATTCTTTTCCCAGGTTCTAACTTATTAGCTTTTGCTTCTGGTCTTCTTGAAAAGTTTCTCATTTGGTTATTCAGTAAGAAACCGCCTTTTTCTACGGTAACTCCTGAACCAAAAGAAGACCCTAAAGTGTAGGTATTCGATACAGCGTTACCATAAGAATCTACTACAGAGTAATGAGTGGTGTCTGGACTCTCATCCATATTGATAAATATTCCATGACTTAAATCTTTATAATCATTAGCTTTCCTACTATCTATCATCTTAGCTCTCTTTTTTGCATATTCTTTGCTTAAAAGATTTTTTACTGGAACTTCTACATAGTCTGGATCTCCATGATATTTATCTCTATCAGCCCAGGCTAGCTTCATGCTCTCTGCCATATAATGAATAGACCTAGAAGAATTATGTCCAAATCTCGAAACTGGAAAGCGCTCTAAAATATTGAGGGTTTGGAGCATTACCAGCCCTCCACTTGCTGCGGGTGGCATAGATACAACTATTGATCCTCTATAGTTGATCATTAAAGGAGTTCTTTCTTTAGCCTGGTAAGATGCTAAATCTGATTTTCTAATGAAACCTCCATTTTTCTTTGAAGACTCTACTATCCAATCAGCTATCGTTCCTTCATAAAACTCTTTGGCACCTCCTGTACTTATAAGTCTTAACGTTTTTGCTAAATGAGGTTGCTTAAAAATACTTTTAACTGGAAGAGCTTCGCCATCTATAAAATATTTATTTTTACTTTCTGAATTCAGTAAAAGTGAAGACTCTCCAAACTTCAAGGCCTGATTTAAATCATAAGTGACCTCAATCCCCTCTTCCGCTAACCTTATAGCAGGTTCCATAACTTCTTTTAAACTTAGAGTTCCTCTTTCAGAGTGTGCCTTTAGAAGGCCGGCGACAGAGCCGGGAACTGCTGTTACTTTATGGCCATATCTTATGGTTTTTCCATTGTTACCTACGACGTCTGAACTTTTAGCTATTGCTGGGGCTGCAGACCTATAGTCGATAGAAGAAATTTCACCTTTATTCTTATCGTAAATCAACATGAATCCACCGCCACCTAAATTCCCAGCTCTAGGCAAAGTAACTGCTAGTGCGAAACCAATTGCAGTGGAAGCATCAACAGCATTCCCTCCTTTTTTGAGTATTTCATAACCAACACGTGTCGCATGAAAATTTTGGGTAACTACCATGAATTCCTTTCCTATTTCAGGATGGATTCTTTCATCGTACCTAAGGATAGACTCTGCTGAAGATAGTGCCCCTATAAATAGAAGTATTAGAGTATTTATGAGCTTTTTCTTCATCTTTTAATCTACAGGTATGGCACCAGAATTGGGCCTTCTAGTGTCTGCAGTTCCATAATAATAGTCTTCATCTTTGATAATTGCATGAACACTTCCCATCGTTCCTGAAGACCTAATTGCATGACCCTTTTGTTCTAGTATTTTAAGTGTGTCTGGACTATATCCTTTTTCCATAAATAAAACATCTGGAAGCCACTGATGATGAATTCTTGGGCTATTAACAGCTTCAGCTATATTCATATCATGGACCAGAACATTGATAATCACCTGAAGAACGGTAGAAATAATTCTAGATCCACCGGGACTTCCTAAAACCATATAAGGTTCGTTATTCTTTAAAATTATAGTTGGAGTCATTGAACTAAGAGGTCTTTTTGATGGTTCTATAGCATTGGCTTCAGCACCAATAAGTCCATAAGCATTAGGCACACCAGGCTTTGATGAGAAATCATCCATTTCATTATTCATCAAAATACCAGTTCCAGGTATGGTAATTCCTGACCCAAATGAAAAATTAAGGGTGTAAGTGTTCGATACTGTATTTCCATTTGAATCCATAACAGAGAAATGAGTTGTGTCTGGACTTTCAAAAGGAATTGGATTTCCCGGTAAGATTTCTTGTGACGGAGTGACTTTATCTTGTGAAATCTCAGCTAATAGATTTTTGGCATATTTCTTATTAGTTAAGCCTTCTATAGGAACGTCTACAAAATCATTATCTCCTAGATATTTACTTCTATCCGCATAAGCTCTTTTCATAACCTCAGAAAGCAAATGAATGGAATCTGCTGAACCAAAACCCATTTCCTTGATTGAAGTGTTTTCTAGCATATTAAGCATTTGAATTATATGGATACCTCCTGAGCTACTTGGAGGCATTGAAACTATTTTGTAATCGTTGAATGAACCTATAACCGGATTTCTAAGAGACACTTCATAAGAAGATAAATCTTGCATAGAAATGATGCCACCATTCCGATTCATTTCATCTACTATTTTTCTAGCTATATCTCCTTTATAAAAGGCAGATGGACCTTCATCTCTTATCTTCTTTAAACTCCAAGCTAAATCAGGAAGTCGCATGATTTCCCCAGGAAGATATGCATCTCCTGATTTTTTGTAATACGCCTTTTTAGTGGCCGAGTTTCTTTGTAATCTAGCTTTATAGCTATTAGTTACAGATGATAGATCATGAGGTACGACAAATCCTTCAGCTAGATCTATAGCAGGTTGAATTACTTCCTCCCAAGACATTGATCCATAGTTATCTAGTGCAAATTTCATACCAGCTACGGTTCCAGGAACTCCAGCTGAAAGTAAGGAAAATCTAGCTTTAGTTTTATCGTAGTTGCCATTGGAGTCTAAAAACATATCTCTAGAAGCACTTAAAGGAGCTCTTTCTCTATAATCTATAGCAACTGTTTTTCCTTCCTGCTCAAGGTGAATGAGCATAAAGCCTCCTCCTCCTAAATTTCCAGCTCTAGGTAAAACTACAGCTAAAGCAAAAGAAGTTGCTACTGCTGCATCTACTGCATTTCCACCTTTAGATAGTATGTCTGCACCAACCCTACTGGCTATCTCTCTTTGACTCACCACCATACCCTTTGATCCTATCACTGGATGAGAGATGGATTTGTAATCAATAATAGGAGGTTTCTTGTCTGCAATTGCTAGAGTGCTAAGGAACAAAAAACTTAGGATAAGGATTTTCTGAAATATTTTATGCAAAGAGTTAAGAATCACTGTTTAATAATTTAATTAATTCATCTTTCCTTTTTTCTAGGTCTTCAATAGCAAACTCATGCTTTTCATCATTAATTGTTAAAACTAATTTTCCTTCTGTATATTGCCAACGCATTTATATTTACTCCCTAGTCCGTAACTAATTTATCCCCTTTAATCCCTTATTACAACCAGAAGGAAAGATATTTTGAAGAGTTAAAGTGGCGGACCGGACGAGACTCGAACTCGCGACCTCCGCCGTGACAGGGCGGCGTTCTAACCAAACTGAACTACCGGTCCAAAAGATAGGAAAGCATTCTAACAGTTGTTATTTATTTTTCATTTAATAAATTTATGCTTTAACCATTTATATCGATGCGTGGCAATTCCTTCTCTACAACTTTATCGTTTGCAACATTAGTTAAATAAGAATTTCTTTTCTTAGCAAATGAGACTGAATTGAAGACCTCTTCATTTACGAAATGAAGTGCATTACCTCCCTCTATGCAAAAACAATCATTAATATCTTTATTTTCTAGAAAAGATTTAACAGAAGGTCTTCGCTGTGGTTCTTCATCGTAATGAGGACAGCAGTTGCCTTTAATAAAACCCATACATTCCATTATCTTTAGTTCTTCTGACCATGAATCTGTAATGCCTTTCTCAAACCAGCAAATGGCTCCTGCACTTACTCCACTCATTACTACTCCATTTTTATAAGCTTCATGCAAAATCTTATCTAATCCCCAGTCTCTCCAAACGGCCAGCATGCTTTTTGTATTACCTCCTCCTACAAAAATTACATCTTGGTCATTAATAAGTTGTTGTAAATCTGGGGTTCTCTTAAAAAAATCTAGATGAGACGGATTGCAGTCTAGTTTAGTAAAAGTAGAGTAGTAATTATTTTTATAGGCTTCATTATCACCAGTTGCTGTAGGAATAAAGCAAATTCTTGGAGTACTTCTATTAGCCTGCTGAAGGATATAATTTTCTATCACACCTTCTCCGGGATTCCTTCCAAAGCCCCCTCCTCCTATAGCTATGATTTGTCTATTCATATGTTATAAAACTTAATTCCCCTCTTTATTCGTGGTCTGTTGTTTTCTTTTCGCCATTTATTTGTATCTCTTAAACTATAAACACAACCGCAATATTCCTGTTGATAGAACTCTTCGCGTTTAGATATTTCAATCATTCTTGATGAACCGCCCTTCTTCCTCCAATTAAAATCCCAATAGGTTACATTTTCATATCTCTCAGCAGCTCTAGCACCGGATTCATTAATCTGGTTCATGTCTTTCCATCTTGAGATTCCTAATGTTGTTGCATAGACGGCATAGTTATTTTCATTGGCATACAAAGCAGACCTTT
This sequence comes from uncultured SAR86 cluster bacterium, assembly GCA_902628375.1. GTDB lineage: Bacteria > Pseudomonadota > Gammaproteobacteria > Magnimaribacterales > Magnimaribacteraceae > CACOMS01. The sequence goes on from CACOMS010000009.1 coordinate 40,659, forward strand.
CAAATCTCATGTCAAAGCACTTTGTGCATCTTTTTCCTCTTTCAGGCTCATTTTCTAGACCTTTAACTCTTTCAAACCAATTATCTTTATCGTAATCAACATCTATAAAGCTAAAACCTAATTTTTCACAAAATCTTTTATTTTCTTCCTTTCTAATTTCATACTCTTCAATTGGATGGATATTAGGGTTATAGAAGTAGACTGTTGTGTCTATATTAGAAGCTGCCACTGCTTCCATTATTTCTCCAGCGCAAGGAGCACAGCAGCTATGCAATAAAAGCTTTGAGTCTTTAACTGGCATTTCCAATTTTGGTCTCGAAAAGTTTTCAAGTGAGTAATTTCTATCCATGAACAATAGGTTATAAATCTAATTTAAGTATAATTTAGTAATTATACTCTAGGAGAAAAGATATGAACTTCAAAAGCATTTTTATTTTAATAGCATTTTTATTCGCACTAAATGCTTCAGCAATGCATCATGAAAAATCTTATAAATTTTCTGATTGTGATGGAAAAGTAGCGAATTATTATGTCTCAAAGCTAATTTCTGGTGGAACTATTGAGGGCTTCTTAGAAGCGATAAAGATGCACCAAGATTATTATTCGTCTAGAGGGTCAGAAGCAAAAGTTGTTCCTTTAATTCAATATAAGAGATCTGAAACTGATGATGAAGAAATATTTAGAGTGTCTTCTATGGTTATTTACCCTAATTTAAAGGAAAGAACAGACTGGATTAGCAGAGATGATTTTACAGAAAAGGACACTGAAGAGTTCTCTGCTTTTATAGATATTTATAATAAAAATACTGAAATAACAGCTAGAAGATTAGTTTGTATTCCAGAATGATTGCTATTGACTAAAATACAATCATAATCATACTGATTTGTTTAATGAACTATTAGATTTTTTATATGGATTTATCAATAAAAGGTAAAAACGCTATTGTCTGTGCTTCAAGTCAAGGTTTGGGCAAGCAGGCTGCAGTAGATTTAGCAAAGGAAGGTGTCAATCTTGCTATATGCTCTAGAAATAAGAATAAGATTGAGTTAGTTAAAGATGAAATAGAGAAAATTTCTGATGTAAAGGTAGTAGCCATAAATGCAGATCTAAGTTCAGAAAAAGATATAACTGCTTTATATCAAGAAGCAAAGAAAGAATTAAATTCCATTGATATATTAGTTAATAATAACGGCGGACCTCCTCCAAGTACTTTTGTAGAACTTACTGACGAAGATTGGCAAAAAACTTTTAACTCAACAATGATGTCTGCCATAAGACTATCTAAACTCGTATTGCCTGATATGAAAAAGAATAAATGGGGCAGAATCATAAACATTTCTTCAGTCTCAGTTAAGACGCCTGTAAATGGTTTATTCCTTTCAAATAGCATAAGAATGGGAGTGCTGGGGTGGGCAAAAGCTCTATCTGATGAGGTTGCACCACATGGAATAACGGTTAATACGGTTTGTCCTGGGACTACAAAAACAGAAAGAATAGAACAAATACTAAATGCTCAATCAGAATCATCTGGTAAAAATAAAACAGAGCTTGAAGAAGCAATGGCCAATAGCATTCCTATGTTAAGAATAGGAGAAGCGAGTGACCTGTCAGCATTGATTACATTTCTAGCTTCGGAAAAAGCAAGTTATATGACTGGTCTTGCAGTACAAGTTGATGGTGGCAGCGCAAGAACCTTTTATTAATCTTTATCTTTGTAACTAGGCTAAAACCCTTTTCGAAGATTCCCTATATCTTGGTAAAGAAATTTTAAACATCAAAGCTGATATAGGAAGAACAATTAAACCAGATAAAGAAATTGAATTAATTAATAGATTGGGGTTAGCAAAAATATAATCTGTAAAAAAGGCTGTTAATTGAGGCCCGAGACTTAAACCAAAAGCCATCATAAGAAAAGCGTGTATGGCAGCTGCTTGTCCCTTAACGTTTCCTGTACTTACCCCGCTTATTGCTAAAAGACCCAAAGGAGCAAATGAACTTATAAATAGTAGATATAGAGCTATGCATATCCAGGCCCCTAATTCGGTATTAACGAATGAGAGTAAAACGATTGGAGGCAAAGCTAGCATCACAGCAATCATTGCTGCTCTTACAGGTGCATCAGCATAATTTTTATTACGTAGATAATCCACCGCTGTACCAGCAAGAATTGTTCCAATTATGGAGCTAACTATTGTTATTACACCAAGTATTAGACCTACTTCAGATAAGGAAATATCAAATGCCCTTATCATCATAGTTGGTGCCCAAAAACTAAAGGAATAAAAAATAAGGGCCATAAAAATTAAACCACCGAACATTGGGATTAAAGTTCTTTTATGCTCTTTAAGATGAAGAAATATGTTCTTTCTTTCAATAGCTTTATCAAGATTCACTTGCTCATCTATTCTTTTTGGTTCTTTTAAAAGAAAAGCCGCTAAAGCTAAAATCAAACCGGGTATGCCTACTATCATAAAAGTTGCTTGCCACGGTTTTAAATAACCTATCAAAGGAAGGTTTATGCCACCTATTTGGGTTAGGTAATCAATTAAGAAACCTCCTCCAAGTAGAGTGATACCTATACCTATGTATACTCCTGAGGTAATAATTCCCATGGGTTTACCTTGTTTATTCTCAGGAAAAGAATCACTGATTAGTGAGACGCTTGTGGGTGCCATAACAGCTTCTCCTACTGCAACACCTATTCTGGCACCAAAGAGTTTACCGAAAGAATTTGCCAATCCAGCTAATGCTGTCATTAAAGACCATAAAAAAATTCCGGTACCCAAAACTTTAGTTCTTTGATATCGATCTACTGCGTATCCTATTGGAAGAGCCATGACTGCATAAAAAATTGAAAATGCGGCTCCTCCCAATAAAGCTATCTGAGAATCTGTTAGACCAAAATCCTGCTTGATGGGCTCAACAAGCATGGAAGGTATTTGTCTATCTATGAAGGCAAAAACTTGAGCTAGAGTAAGAATTGCAACCGCAGAATAGCTGTGTTTCTTTTCTGGATAATTCCTCATTTCAAGAAATCTTTGATAGATTGTTTAAGATTTATTTTTTTTAAGTATCTTGCCTGAGTAAGAAGAAATGCGCCATCCATCAGGATCCTTTATTCTTTCTGGAGCAGGAGTCAAGTCCACTTCTTTTCCATCTAATATGACATACTTAATCAATTCTTTTTTTCCTAAGATACTTACATCTTTTGAAGGATCACCATCTATTACTAATAAGTCAGCTTTAAATCCCGGGGAAATTAAACCTAATGTATCTTCTTTTCTCATGGCTTTTGCTGCGTTTTTAGTAGCACAAGTTATAGCTTCTAATGGTGTCATCTTGAGCTTATCAACAAAAACTTCTAGTTCTTTGTAATGCCAATCTCCATATGGCGTTACAGAAAATCCACTTTCGCTTCCACAAATAAAAGGAACTCCAGCATCAAATGCTTTTCTAAATATTTCTATATTGTCATCAATCTCTTTCTCAAAAATAGCCTTATAGTCTTTTGATGCATTCATTTCTTCTGCGTAATCAATTAAATTGGCTTGAAATGTAAAAGTGGGTACTAAAGGGACATTTTTCTCTAGCATTAATTCCAGTCCTTCTTCATCCATGTAGGTTCCGTGAAGGATCATATCCATTCCAGCTAACATAGCGTCTTTTAGACTTGGGCCACCTCTACAATGTCCTACAACTGGTATTCCTAATTCATGAGCTGTATCGCAAGCTAATTTCAGTTCATCTCGACTCCAAGCTTGCAACTCGCCTTCATATTCTTGTCTAGGCACCATTCCTGTCACATGAATTTTTATCCAATCAACACCCATTTTGATCTGCCTTCTTATTTCAAGAACAATTTCGTCTCTGCTTGTTACGACTGCGCCATATCCCCTCTTTCCTTCATCAGGGATTAATCTTCCAGCTGTACCTCCTGCAGAAGTTATTAAAGCGTTACCCCCAACAGCCATTCTAGGTCCAGGAATAATTCCACTTTCTATTGCATCCCTTAAATCAACTCCGACGCTATATAGACTATCTGCGTCAAAAAAACTGGTAACACCTGACTGAAGAACTTTTAAGGCATTCGTTCCTGCGATAATTGAAGCAAGACCTTCTCTTCTGTGAAAAAAGAGTTCGTCATTTGAAACTGGTTCATCGAAGCTTATATGACAATGCGCATCAATTAAGCCAGGCATGACTGTCTGACCCTTAAGATCTATAGTTTCTACCTTATTTTTTGGAAGCTCGGAGCTATCTTTGTGAACAGCCTTAATTTCACCATCCACAATATGAATATGC
>CACOMS010000010.1 GCA_902628375.1 uncultured SAR86 cluster bacterium
ACACTATATCTTAGGTGTTATACATGACTATAACACTAAAATACTAAGAAAGAAAACTTAAATTTTATGTTTTTGTCTTAATTTTTCTAAATTGGATTTAATCTCGTCTTTATGAAGAAAAGGATCTTCTTGTTGGCCAGTGCTTTTATCTATTTTCCAGCTTTCTTCAGTCCTCTTATTAAGCTCATCGCTAGTTTGCATTGGCGAGTTATTTTGTTTTTGCCAGCAATACTTTACATGCTGAAGAAATTTAGAATTCCAAGAGACATGAGCTTGACCAGACTCTTTCCAATAAAGAATAAAATCAGCTCTTACAGATTCAGCAAATTCTTTACTAATCCCAGTTAAAGCTAAAACTTGGAAAAAGTCATCATTTGGTATCCACTCATTCTCTATTGGCTTAGGAGCATCATTTGAATCAATAATTGAATTATTTTTTGCCCATTGTCTTCTAACATGGGCAATAAATTTACTATTCCATGTATCAGTTAATTGACCTTTTTCAGACCAATACAAGATAAATTCAGGCAATTGATTTTCGACGAATTCCTTTGGGATATCTGCCTTCAACAGTATCTCTAGGGCATCAATTTCGGGATACCATTCTTTTGTTATCGGAGATTTCTTCTTATTTTTATAATCTATGGTTTCTTGTTCTCTCCATTTTTTTATTAGAAATCTAAGAAATTTTATTTCCCATGTTTCACTAGAATCCTGTTTTTCCTTATGAAGATGAATAAATTCATCTATTTTGCTCTCTAAAAAGGTTAGGGGAATCCCATATTCTTCTGCTTGAAGAATCACACCTTCTTGAGGATACCAAGCACCTTCTATTTTTTTGTTGGATCGCTGTTTTTGTCGCTCTTTTAAGTCTCTTTGAGAAATTAATGAGAATGAATCATAGGATGATTGCGTCTTGATTAATCCTTTAGAAATTAAGCTAGCTATAGTTTTATTAATTTCATCTTTACTTAAAAATTGCAATTCAGTGAATAGTTCTTCCTTGCTAATTTCAGTTTTATTTAATGACCTAATTGCCTCTAATAAAATAGTCTCATTTAATCCAATTGTTTTAGCTGAATCTGTCGAAATTTTTAGAATTAGGTCTTTCATCTCAATAATGTGAGATTAAGTCATAAGTTTACTAGTTACAAGTAGAACTTTTGCTATCTTCTTTCTTGTATTGAAGTTGCTAATTTTTCTAAGCAAGACTTTGTATCTTCAAAGTTTAAACAAGCATCGGTTATGCTTTTTCCGTAGACCAGATTATTGATATCTTTCATAGATTGATTGCCTTCTTCGATATTGCTTTCAATCATTACTCCAACAATCCTATTTTCTCCTGAAGAAATTTGAGAAGAGACATTGTTGCAAACTTCTATCTGATTTTTATGCTGTTTTTGACTATTACCATGACTCATATCTACCATTAAAGATTCTTCTAAATTAGAACTTTTTAACGTATTACTTGCTTCAGAAATAAATTCAGCGCTGTAATTAGGTTCTTTACCTCCTCTTAAAATGACATGGCAATCAGAGTTACCAGAAGAGGAAAATACAGCAGAATTTCCTTCTTTAGTCACAGATAAGAATATGTGCGGATTTTTTGCAGACCCAATTGCATCTATGGCAACTTGTATACTTCCATTAGTGCTATTTTTAAATCCAACTGGACAAGATAAACCCGAGGCTAATTCTCTGTGAACTTGACTCTCAGTAGTTCTTGCTCCTATTGCACCCCAGGAAATGAGATCCGCTATGTATTGAGGAGTAATCACATCTAAGAATTCAGTTGCGGCACATACACCCATCTCATTAATTTGTAATAAAAGTTTTCTGGCTATATTAAGGCCTTTATTGATATTAAAAGAATTATCTAAATCTGGATCATTGATTAAACCCTTCCAACCTACAGTTGTTCTAGGCTTTTCAAAATATACTCGCATAACAATTTTTAGTTCATTCTTGTATTTATCAATTTCACCTTTTAGTTTTTCGGCATAATCTATGCCTGCCTCAGGATCGTGTATAGAGCAGGGCCCAACTACTACAATAAGTCTGTCATCTTTTTTAGATAAAATATCAGAAATCTCTTGCCTTGATTCAAAGACAACCCTTGAAGCCTCTTCAGTAATCGGAAGTTCTTCAATAAGCCTATTTGCAGGCATCAATTCCTGCATTCCAGCTATTCTTAAATTATCAGTTGTAAATTGCATTTTTCTTAAAACGGCCAAGCATTTTACCTATAAAACTAATAGTTTAAAGCTTTGGATGCTAGAATTCTCAAAAATTGAAGAATTAAAGGACATTTCAGCATTGAAAAATAAAAAATTAGATCTCTCGGTAGGGGTGGTTCAAGAAAATCCAATAGTTGGAGATGTGGCTGGAAATCTTGAATTAGCAACTAAGTCAATTGATAGTCTTCTTTCAAAGCGTCATCCAGATATTATCTTATTTTCAGAAATGTTTTTAACTGGGTATCCTCCAGAAGACCTACTTTTAAGGGGAGATCTTTATAAAAAGGTAGAGGAATCTCTTAAATCACTAGCTACTAAATATCCACAAGTGCCAATAGTTATTGGATATCCAAGAATAGTAGATGGCAATACTTATAATTGCGCTGGTGTATTGCATGAAGGAAAACTTGTACATGAATATAAGAAACAGGAATTACCCAACTATAAGGTTTTCGATGAAAAAAGATACTTTTCTGAAGGCTCTGATCCTTGTACTTTTTCTATCAAAGGCATCAAGCTATCTATAACCATTTGCGAAGACATCTGGCATAAAAAAGCAGTTAAGCAAGCAAAAGAAGAAGGAGCAAAACTAATCCTAAATTTAAACGCCTCTCCTTTTCATTTAAATAAAATAAAAGAGAGAAAGGAAATATTGTATGACCACTGCAAAGAAAATAATTTAAGTATTGTCTATGTTAATCAGGTGGGAGGACAGGATGAGTTAGTTTTTGATGGTAATTCGATGGCAGTGACTCCAGATGAAAGAAATTGGACTTTATTAAATGGATTTAAAACCCAGGTCGATTGTTTTGACTTCACTATGAATGATAAAGGAGACCTAGAACTAGCAGAAACTAACCAACCAACTATTGATGATGAAAAAGAAAGTCTACTTAACGCCTTGGTACTAGGCACTAAAGATTATGTTGAGAAGAATAACTTTAATGGCGCGATAATAGGTTCTTCAGGAGGAATTGATTCTGCTTTAACTGCTGTAATTGCTACAAAAGCTTTAGGTCCAGAGAGAGTTAAGACATTTATGATGCCATTTAAATTTACAGCAGACATCAGTCAAGAAGATGCTAGTAGTTTGGCTCTAAATTTAGGAATAGAGCATAAAGAGATAAGAATTCATGAAATATTTGAGTCATTTGATGAAACTTTAGATTTACAAAACATAGTAGATCCTTCAGATAAAACAAAAGAAAATCTTCAGTCTCGGATCAGAGGGGTAATTCTAATGGCTATATCCAATAAAATAGGCTCCTTAGTACTTACAACAGGGAATAAGAGTGAGACAGCAGTCGGCTATTCAACGCTTTATGGAGATACCGCAGGAGGATTTGCAGTTCTAAAAGATGTTCCGAAAACTCTAGTATATGAATTAGCAAAGTATATAAATTCTATTAAAGAAATTATTCCACAAAGGATAATAGACCGCCCTCCGTCAGCCGAATTAGCACCAAATCAAAAAGATTCAGATTCCTTACCTGATTATGAAGTTTTAGATCAGATTATTGAAGAATATGTAGAAAAAGACATGAGTATTGATGAAATCTCAAAAAAAGGACTGAATAAAAAAGAGGTTGAGAGAATTATAAAATTAATTGATAGAAACGAGTATAAAAGAAGACAAGGACCTCCGGGAGTTAGGATCACTAATAGGGGTTTTGGTAAAGATAGACGTTACCCGATAACAAATAAATTCTCTCAATAATCTCCTAAATTCAATAATTTTGTCAATTAGGGCTATAATGTTGTTCCAATAGTTCTTATTGGGTATATGGTTGATATAAAAACAGGCTTACCTCAGCAAGAGGAGATTGTTCTTGCAACTGTTCAGGGCAAAGATGTTACATCTATGCCTGAGGATCTTTATGTCCCTCCTAACTCTTTGAAAATCCTTCTCGATACCTTTTCTGGGCCTCTAGATTTCTTACTTTATTTGATAAGAAAGCAAAACTTAGATGTTTTAGATATAGATGTCTTTAAAATTACAGAGCAATATATTTCTTATATTGAATTAATGAAAGCATTTCAGATTGAGCTGGCAGGAGATTACTTGGTTATGGCAGCTTATTTAGCTGAACTAAAATCTAAAATGCTCCTACCTAGACCTGAGGAGCAATCAGATGAAGATGATCCGAGAGCAGAATTGGTTAGGCGATTACAAGAATATGAGAGATTTAAAGAAGCAGCTTCTCAAATAAACGATATGCCAAGACAAAATAGAGACTTTTTTCTAGCTGGAGCAAAGCTTCCTGAATTTGAGCTAAAAACTTCCTATGTGGATGTACCTCTAGAAGAACTCTCTTTAGCTTTAGCAGAAGTATTGAGAAGAGCTGAGAATTCAAAAATTCATTTAATTAACTTTGAACAATTATCAACCAGAGAAAGGATGACGCAGATCTTGGAAAGAATGAAAAATGAGTCCTTCATAGACTTTATATCTTTATTTAACCCCGAAGAAGGAAGACTTGGAGTAGTGGTGACCTTTTTAGCAATTTTAGAATTAATTAAGGATTCTTTGATAGAAATTGTTCAAACTGAAGAATTTGGACCGATACACATCAAAGGGATAAGTGAGGTACACTAGATGGAAATGAAATTAGAACAAATATTAGAAGCTTTATTACTTTCAGCTTCAAGACCTCTATCGATTAATGAAATTCTAGCTGCTTTTGATAAAGAAAAATCTCCATCTAAAGATGAAATAAGAGAAAGCTTAAAACAGATAGAAGTTGATTGTGAAACTCGTGGAGTTGAATTAAAGAAAGTCTCAAGTGGATATAGAATGCAAGTAAAGCAGATACATTCTTCTTATGTTTCAAAACTCTGGGAGGAGAGACCTCAAAGATTATCTAAAGCAACTCTAGAAACATTAGCTCTAATAGCATACAAACAACCTATAACTAGGGGAGAAATAGAAGAAATAAGAGGAGTAAGTGTTGGAACTCAGTTAATGCGAGGATTAATGGATAGGGGCTGGATAAAGATAGTAGGACAAAGAGATGTACCCGGAAGGCCATCAGTATATGCAACAACTAAAGAGTTTTTAGATTATTTTAGTTTACAACACATAAGAGAACTTCCTGAACTACCTGAATTGCCAGACCTTAAGTCTTTGGATTATGAACTGCCTCTTGAAGAACCAGAAAGAGAAGAAAACAGTAAACAAGACTCACAACCAAATCTAACTCAATAATCTTTTTTTATGAAGCAGAGGATACAGAAATTGTTATCTTCTTCTGGAATCTGTTCTAGAAGACAAGCAGAGACCTTGATTAAGGAAGGTAGGTTAACTGTAAATGATGAGAAATCTCATTTGGGGCAAATGATTGACCATAAGGATTTAGTCAGGATAGATGGGAAACTAATCGATCTTCCGAAAGCAAATTCTAAGCTCAGAGTTCTTATGTATCATAAAGATTTAGGAGAGATTTCTTCGAAGAAGGATCCTGAAGGCAGAAAGACTATATTTGACTCTCTTCCTAGAATTAATGGCGGTAATTGGTTTTCTGTTGGTAGGCTGGATATTAATACTTCTGGAATTATCTTATTTACAAACAAAGGTGATTTTGCCAATCAATTAATGCACCCAAGTTCAGAAGTAGAAAGAGAGTATGTGGCAAGAATAAGAGGTAATGTTAAAGAAACGGATTTAGAGGCTATGATGAATGGAGTTCAATTAGAAGATGGAATAGCTAGGTTTACAGATATCCAACCAGGAAGGAAAGGAAATACCAACCAATGGTTCGCCATGGTAATTATTGGAGGTAAAAATAGAGAAGTTAGAAGGATATGGGAAAGTCGAGGGTTTGAAGTTTCACGTCTGAAAAGAGTTAGGTTTGGTGGTCTTTTTTTACCATCGAGTCTCAAGAGGGGAGAATTTAGAGAATTAAAAGAAAAGGAAATAAAATCTATTGTGCATCAATAGAGTTACCTGAAAATCCAATACTGTCATCACTCATCAAATATAGATAAGCATTCATAATATCTAAAGGAGATAGGAGTTCATTTGGATCTTCTGCAGGATAGGCTTCTTTTCTCATGTCGGTTCTTATTGCACCAGGGTTAATAGAATTAACTCTTACTTTACTTATCCTTTCTAATTCTTCATGTAGTATTTGAGTAAGGCTTTCAACTCCAAATTTGGATACAGAATACGCTCCCCAAAAGGCTCTACCTTTTCTTCCTACACCTGAAGTTGTTAGAACAATAGAAGCATTTTTTTGCTTTTTTAGAAGAGGTAGGGCATTTTTTGTCAGAAGAAAAGTGGCATCAAGATTTACTTTTAATACTTTTTTCCATGTTTTGTAATCATATTGGGAAAGTGACTTCTTAGATCCTAGAATACCTGCATTACACAAGAGACCATCTAGCTTTCCAAATTCTGACTCTATAGCTGAAATTACCTCAATATAGTCATTTTCAGAGCTAGTCGTATGATCCATGGCATGTATCGTCGGCTCTAAGTAACCTAATTCTTTTATTTCATTATAGGTTTTTTCTAATTTACCTAGATCCTTCCCTATTAAGATTGTCTCTGATCCATATGATGCGAAAGTAATCGCAGCTTGTTTACCAATGCCATCAGAAGCTCCTGTTATTAAAATTACCTTGTTCTTCAAGCAACTACTTTTGGGGGAATAGTTTTTTGGATCTACTGTATTCATTCATGTATTAAATTTTTGATTTCACACAAATTACTTACTGTAAAGTTTGCATTCCAATTTTCTACAAGGTCATCAATTTTTCTATAACCATAATCTACTGCTATTGTGTGAATACCGGCTCTTCTTCCTGCCTCTATATCTATTGCATGATCACCAACAAAGAAAGAAGAACTTGGATCTGAATTTGTATTTTTACATGCTAAATTTAGTCCTCTAGGGCTAGGCTTAGGTTCAATAAACTCATCTGGACAGAAGAGCATTTTTTTATGATCCAGGGACGGAAAGAAATGTTTAACTATTTTTTCAGCAAACCTTCTAGGTTTATTTGTAACTATGCACCACTTTATTTTTTCTGACTCAAGATATTGGATCAAGCTATCTGCCCCTTCAAACTTAATGGTCTTAAGTAAACAATTCTCTTCATAAAGATCAAGAAGCTCTTCTCTTAGAAGGTTTGTTCTTTTCTCGCTAGATCCTTTAAAGGCATGCTTTATGAGACTAAAAGAACCCTCTGAAACCCTTTCTCTTACTTCTGTATACTCTATTTCCTCTTCGTTATGCTTTTTTGTTAAAAGATTTAAGCAATTATGAAAATCTTTAGCAGAATCAATTAAAGTTCCATCTAGATCAAATGCAACTAATGTTGTTACATTTTTATTCATTAGATGCAAAAACCATATAATTAACTTGAATATCTTTTCCTAACCAATAGTGATTTGTTAATGGGTTGTAGCTTAACCCAATTATTTCTTCTTGTTTAAGGCCCGAATTTCTTATCCATCTAGAGAGCTCTGAAGGTTTAATAAACTTATCAAATTCATGAGTCCCTTTAGGTAATAGATTTAATATATATTCAGCACCCAATATGGCAAATAAGTAGGATTTAGGGTTCCTATTTATAGTTGAAAAGAAAACTTTACCATCTTTCTTTAGTAATGATTTGCAGCCCTGAACAACTTTTGAAGGGTCAGGTACATGCTCTAACATCTCTAGACAAGTTATTACATCAAATTCCTTTTCATTTTCGCTATTTATATATTCCTCTAGACTCATTTGCAGGAAAGTAATATTGCTTCCAACTTTATTTGATCTTGCCCTGGCCACGCCTATTGTTTTTTCAGATGCATCCAAACCAATAACTTCAGCACCCAAGTTAGATAAAGACTCAGAAAGAATGCCTCCTCCACACCCAATATCTAGGACTTTTGCACCTTTAAGAGTTGTCCTCTCGTTAATAAAACCAACCCTTAAAGGGTTTATTTGATGGAGAGGTTTAAATTCTCCTTCGAGATCCCACCATTTCTCTGCTATTTCATCAAATTTATTAACTTCTTCTTGATCAATATTTTCCATAATTAACTTCTCGAAAGTTTCAGCACCATAATACATAATGTGGTAAATTACGAGTAATCCCAACCTAAAAAATTTGAGTGAATAGTTGAGAATCTTTTTTCCAAAAGAAATCAGTAAAGAGAGAAGGGTGGCGGCCTTACCTTCTACTATACAAAGATTAATTGATCTAGGCATAGATGTTTCTGTGGAGACAGGATTTGGTGATAGTCTTTATATTTTTGATAAAGACTTTGAAGATTCTGGTGCAGAAATAATTAAAGATCGATCAGAAGGTTTGGCAGTATCAGATATTGTTTGCAGAATAAATAAACCTCCAGAAGATGAAATTCATATTTTGAAAGAAGGAGGTATCCATATAAGCTTTTTGGACCCATTTAATGAAAAGAATTTAGTTGATGCTTTTGTATCTTCTAGATCTACAGCTATTAGTATGGAGCTAGTACCAAGAATAACTAGAGCTCAAAAAATGGATGCCCTAAGCTCTCAGGCTAATTTAGGTGGTTATGCGGCTGTAATTGAAGCATCCAAACATCTAACTAAGTCTTTTCCTATGATGATGACAGCCGCTGGAACTATTTCTCCCTCAAAAGTTTTTGTTATAGGCGTAGGAGTAGCTGGTCTTCAAGCAATAGCTACTGCTAAAAGGTTGGGTGCTAGAGTGGAAGCCTTTGATACCAGGCCTATAGTGGAAGAGCAAGTAAGATCCTTAGGCGCTAAGTTCGTTAAGATTGACATTGGTGAAACAGGAGAGACTGATCAAGGTTATGCAAAAGAACTCACAGAAGCTCAAATTGAATTACAACAACAAGGAATGAAAAAAGTTTGTTCGCAATCGGATGTAGTTATAACAACAGCTCAAGTTTTTGGAAGACCTGCACCAAGAATAGTGACAGGCGAGATGGTGTCTGCAATGCAACCTGGTAGCGTTATCGTAGATATGGCGGTTTCAACAGGAGGGAATGTTGAAGGTTCTGTTTCTGGAGAAACAATTAATTTAAATGGAGTAACAATTGTAGGTTTATCTAATCTTCCAGGAGAAATGGCGACTGATGCATCTTTGGTTTATGGAAATAATTTATATAACTTGATTGAAGAATATTGGGATAAGGAAGCAAAAGAATTTAACTTTGATATAGAAGAAGAAATCTTATCTGGATGTACCGTAACTCATCAAGGAGAAATAACAAACAAATTACTTAAATAAGAGAATAATCATGGAATCACAAATAGTCTTACTTTTCTTTGTCTTAGTCCTATCTATATTTTTAGGAGTTGAATTAATTTCTAAAGTACCTTCGACCTTGCATACCCCCTTAATGTCAGGAGCTAATGCAATCTCTGGCATAACTTTAGTGGGTGCTATTTTGGCTTCTGGATCATCAGGTGAGTGGTCAGTTATTTTAGGTACGGCGGCAGTAATATTTGCTTCTATAAATGTAGTTGGAGGATATCTAGTGACAAACCGAATGCTTTCAATGTTTAAGAAAAAATGAATATAGAAATATTTCAGGGACTTAATTTAAGTTTGTTAGTTAACTTAGCATATATCTTAGCTTCCATTATGTTTATATTTGGTTTGAAGATGCTGGGTTCGCCTGAAACAGCAACAAAAGGAAATTTAACATCAGCCTCTGGAATGTTACTGGCTGTAATTATTACTTTACTAGACCAGAATATACTTAGTTTTCAGTACATAGCTATCGGTATACTCATTGGTTCCTTAATAGGTTATTTTGCAGCAACTTTAGTAAAGATGACCTCAATGCCAGAAATGGTAGCCTTGTTCAATGGATTTGGTGGAATAGCTAGCCTGTTGGTAGGTTCATCTGAGTTCATTTCAGGATCTGATATGAGCTCTTTTCTTTCTTTTGCAATCTATCTAACTGTTTTGATAGGCGGAGTAACATTTACAGGAAGCCTAATAGCTTATGGAAAATTATCTGAAACAATTTCTGGTAAACCATACCTCTATAAAGGGCAGCAAATAGTTAATTCTTTACTTCTACTTTCTCTTGTACTTGTAGGATTAGAAATGATAGCTCTGGGATTATCTAATTTAAGTAATGTTGAGCTATTAATTCTAATTTGCTCTTTAGCTTTTATATTAGGAGTTCTTTTTGTAATTCCTATAGGTGGAGCTGATATGCCTGTGGTCATAGCTTTACTAAATAGTTTTTCTGGACTTGCAGCTTGTGCTGCTGGATTTGTAATTCTTAATAATGTTCTAATCGTTTCAGGAGCACTTGTAGGAGCTAGTGGGTTAATTCTTACCAATATAATGTGTAAGGCAATGAATAGATCTTTAGCAAATGTATTATTCAGTGGATTTGGAGCAGTTTCTGATGTCTCCTCATCAAAATCTGAAGATCAGGGTGAGGTTAAACCAATAAATATACAAGATGCTTTTCTAATTCTTGAAGCGGCTTCATCTGTACTGATAGTTCCAGGCTACGGTATGGCTGTTGCCCAAGCACAACATTCGGTAAGAGAATTAGGAGAGCTATTAGAGAAAAATGGTACGGAAGTCCAATATGCAATTCATCCTGTAGCGGGGCGTATGCCTGGCCATATGAATGTCCTTTTAGCTGAGGCTAATGTTTCCTATGATGTTTTAGTTGAACCTGAAGATGTTAATCCAACAATGGAAACAGTAGATGTCTGTATGGTGATTGGAGCCAATGACGTTGTAAATCCAGATGCAAAAGAAAATGAAGGAAGTCCTATCTATGGAATGCCCATTATTGAGGTGGATCGGGCCAAGACTGTTTTTGTTTTAAAAAGGTCTATGGCTTCTGGCTTTGCAGGAATTCAAAACCCACTTTTCTTTAAATCCAACTCCAGAATGTTATTTGGAGATGCGAAAGACTCAGTATCTAATTTAGTTTCTGAATTTAAAGATTAATATCTAAATTTAAACCCTCCAAGGCATCAATTTATGGTAAAATTTACCCTAGTTTGAAGCAACATTTAATACTTAAAAATGCTTATTTTATAAGGGTCTCAGCAGATTGAGACCTTTTTTCATATGGAGTTGATAAATACTTATGGGTGAAATTGCAGCTAAAGAAATAATTCCAATAAATATTGAGGAAGAATTAAAGGAATCTTACTTAAATTACGCTATGCATGTAATAGTTGGGAGAGCACTTCCTGACGCAAGAGATGGTCTAAAACCTGTTCATAGAAGGATTTTGTATGCCATGCACGATCAAAATATGGACTGGAATAAACCCCCCAAAAAATCTATGAGAATAGTGGGTGAGGTAACTGGTAAGTATCACCCACATGGAGATGCAGCTGCTTATGAAACTATAGTTAGAATGGCTCAATGGTGGAGCTTAAGGTACACATTGGTAGATCCTCAAGGTAATTTTGGATCAATGGATGGAGACCCTCCCGCAGCTGCAAGATATACAGAAGCCAGAATGTCTAAGATAGCTCATGAGTTACTATCTGACTTAGATAAAGAAACTGTTCCTTTTGTTGAGAATTATGATGGCCAAGAAACCATGCCTGACGTTTTACCAACAAGGATTCCAAATTTATTAGTCAACGGGTCTTCAGGTATAGCAGTTGGAATGGCTACTAATATGGCGCCTCATAATCTTAATGAATCTATATCAGCCTGTTTAGCTTTTATAGAAAACCCAGATATTTCTACTGAAGAGTTAATTAAACATATCCCTGGACCTGACTTCCCGACTGGCGGAATAATCAATGGAAGATCAGGTATTTTAAGTGCTTATGAGACAGGCAAGGGAAAGGTAAAGATAAGAGCTAAAGTTGACATAGTAGGAGAAGATGAAGGTAAAACTCAAATTATTGTTACAGAAATACCTTATATGGTTAATAAGGCTAAGTTGGTAGAAAACATAGCTATTTTAATGAGAGATAAAAAAATAGAAGGTATCAGAGAGATAAGAGATGAATCTGATAAGGATAATCCAGTAAGGATAGTTATGGACTTAACTTCTGGCTCTATAGCCGATGTTGTTTTAAATAATCTTTATAAACAAACTCAAATGCAGTCTGTCTTTGGGATAAATAATGTTGCATTAGTTGGAACTGAACCAAAATTACTTTCTTTAAAAGAAATTCTTGAGATATTTTTTAACTTCAGAAAAGAAGTAGTCTCCAAGAGGACAATATTTGAATTAAATAAAGCTAAAGACAGAGGACATATTTTGGAAGGTCTTACAGTAGCATTATCAAATATTGATCAAATGATTGAGTTAATCAAGAAATCCAAAGATGGCAGTGAAGCAAGATCTAAGCTATTAGCGAAGAAATGGAAAGCAGGAAAGGTTATAGATATGCTGAAAAGAGCTGGACCAGATGCATGTAAACCTGATGATTTAGGTAAGGAATTTGGTCTTTCTTCGAGGAGTTATCAGTTATCTGAAATACAAGCTCAAGCGATTTTGGATATGAGGCTCCAAAGATTGACTGGGTTAGAGCAGGATAGATTAATTAAAGAATACGAAGAAATAATTGACCTTATTGACTCTTTAATCGAAATTCTTTCTAACCAAGAAAGACTTATTGAAGTAGTTTGCGAAGAGCTTAAAGAGATTCAAGATCAGTATAAGGATGAAAGAAGAACAGATATACAAGATTCAGTTTCTGATCTAAGCGCAGAAGATTTAATAACTCCTGAGGATAGAGTGGTTACTATTTCTCATGAAGGTTACGCAAAAACTCAACCATTAGATGAATATAGGGCACAAAGAAGAGGAGGAACAGGTAAAACAGCAGCTTCTGTTAAGGATGAAGATTTTGTAGAGCAACTTATGGTAGCAAACTCGCATACAACTATGCTTTGCTTCTCAAACCTAGGACAAGTTTATTGGCTAAAGATATTTGAAATTCCTACTGCTGGAAGAACGGCTAAAGGGAGGCCATTAATCAATCTTATTCAACTAAATGAAAGTGAAAGAATTACTAGCATGGTTCCAGTTGAGAGTTATGAAGAAGATCATTATGTGTTGATGGCTACTAAGTTTGGAACAGTTAAAAAGACACCTTTAAAAGAATTCGAGAATCAAAGAAAGGGAGGAAAAAGAGCGATTACTTTGGTAGAGGGAGATGAATTAGTAGGAACAAAAGTAACGGATGGTACAAAATTCATAATGCTAGTTTCGGATGCAGGGAAAGCAGCACATTTCTCTGAATCTGAAGTAAGGTCGATGGGAAGAACGGCGCAAGGAGTTAGGGGTATAAGGTTAGAAAAAGATCAGTCTGTAATTTCTCTAATTATCCCTGAAGAAGAAGCTTCTATTCTTACAGTAAGTGAAAATGGGTATGGAAAAAGATCTTCAGTAGATGATTTCAGAAAAACTAGGAGAGGAGCAAAAGGTGTTATAGCAATGCAAACTTCTGAAAGAAATGGACAATTGATAGGGGCATCTCAGGTCACAGATGAAGATGAACTGATGCTAATTACAAACAAAGGAATGTTGGTTAGAACAAAGGTTTCTGAAATTAACGTCATTGGGAGAAACACTCAAGGAGTTACGGTCATCAGATTGAAAGAAGATGAGAACCTAATCAATATAGCGCCTATTAGGGAAGAATTTATCGATTAAAAAATGACTAGCAGAAAATATAATTTTGGGGCTGGTCCTGCAACTATGCCTACAGAAGTTCTGTTGGAAGTTCAGGAAGAACTACTAGATTGGAATGGAATGGGTGTTTCTGTAATGGAGATTAGTCATCGCAGTCCCGAGTTTACGAAGATAGCAGAGGAAGCAGAATCTGATTTTAGAGATTTATTATCTATACCAGAAAATTATGCAGTTTTATTCACGCATGGTGGTGCTTCCTTACAAAATGCGATGATACCTTTAAATTTATCAAAACAAGGGATTGTTCAATATGTAGATTCAGGTTATTGGGCTTCAAGGTCAATAAAAGAAGCATCAAAATTTTGTGAAGTTGGTATAGCTGCTTCTTCAAAGGATAAAGATTATTCGTATTTTCCTTCCCAAGAAAGTTGGCAAATAGATAAAACAGCAAATTACATCCATATAACGCCTAATGAGACTATTGGTGGGGTGGCTATGAGATCATTTAATGATACGACAATACCTTTAGTTGCTGACTTTTCTTCTAGTATTCTTTCAGAGAAGCTTGATGTTTCTAAATTTGGTCTTATTTATGGTGGAGCACAAAAGAATATAGGTCCTTCCGGATTAGGTTTTGTAATTTTGAATAAAGATCTAATAGGCCATGCAATGGATGGAACTCCATCAATGCTAGATTATCAGGTCATAAGTGAAGGAAAGTCGATGTTTAATACTCCTCCTACTTTTCCTTGGTATGTAGCTGGAAAAGTATTCAAATGGTTAAAGTCTCTTGGAGGAGTTAATGAGATATCTAAGATTAATGTAAGAAAAGCCAATAAGCTCTATGAGTTCATAGATAACTCTGATTTTTATTCAAATAATATCCAAAAAGATTCAAGGTCTATTATGAATATTCCTTTCCTTCTTAGGAATGAAGATTTAAATGAAAGTTTCCTTCAAAATTCTAAAGAAGCAGGTCTTTTAGCTTTAAAGGGTCATAGATCTGTTGGGGGTATGAGAGCAAGTATTTATAATGCTTTACCTGAAGAGGCTATAGATACACTTATTGAATTTATGTCCTCATTTGAAAAAAAGGCAGGGTAATTACTTGAGCAACAAAGACGAACTAGAAAAGATCAGGTCCCAGATAGATACTATTGATGAATCTATTCTAGAATTAGTGAATCAAAGGTCTCTTTTGGCAAAAGAAACAGCCAATCTAAAGAAGAGCACTGATATATATAAACCAGAAAGAGAGGCTAAGATAATTAGGAATCTAATTTCTCTTAATGAAGGACCTTTACTTAAAGAACAAGTTATTTCTATATTCAATGAAATAATTTCCAGCTGTAGAAGTTTAGAAAAAGAATTAAAAGTTTCTTATCTTGGCCCTGAAGGAACTTTTTCTGAGGAAGCAGTTAAAGAAGTTTTTGGAAGTTCGGTAACAAAAAGCTCAGCAGTTACAATTGAAGAAGCTATATCAGATGTTTCTGAGGGAAACTCGAATTACGCAATAGTTCCTATTGAAAACTCAACTGAAGGACCTGTGAACATAACTTTAGATTGCTTATATGATTCAGACCTAAAAATATGTGGAGAGATAGAGATGTCGATACAGCACAATCTCTTAGCAAAAGATTTAGCTTTACCGAAAACAGATCTAGAAATTCATGCCCATGAACAAACTCTTTCACAGTGTAAAAATTGGTTAGATGATTATTGCCCCAATATAAAAAGAGTGGCTGTATCAAGTAATGCTCAAGCTGCACTTAATTCATCTAAATCTGATTCTGTAATAGCAATAGCTGGTAGAGCAGCAATTGAAAAATATAACCTAAAGGTTATTGCAGAAAAAATTCAAGATTCAAAAAATAACACTACTAGGTTTATAACCATTTCTAAAGATGATGTAGAAGCTTCTGGCTTAGATAAGACATCTGTCTTCATTACAACAAAAAATGAGCCTGGTGCCTTATTTAATGCACTGAAACCTTTTCATGAAAAGAAAATAAATTTGACACATATTACTTACAGGCCTCTAAGGAAAGACAAATGGAATTATTTCTTTTTCTTTGATTTTGAAGGTCATAGAGAGGAAAAGAAGATTCAATCTCTATTCGAAGAGCTAAAAAATTTAAATGTAGATCTAAAGATCCTTGGGTCTTATCCTAAAGCAACTTAAATTTAATGGGCACTAATTTAAAAGAACTATTGAATTCAGGTATAACTGAACTTTCACCTTATGAACCAGGAAAGCCAATAGAAGATCTTGAGAGAGAATTAGGTTTAAAAGATATAGTTAAGATAGCTAGTAACGAAAACCCCTTAGGCCCTAGTCCTTTGGCGTTAAAGAAGATAAAAGATTGTCTAGAAGACCTTCATCGTTACCCAGATGGAAATTCATTTAACCTTAAGAGGGTTCTTTCAGATAAATTTAATCTCCAAGAAAATAGGCTAACTATAGGAAATGGATCTAATGACATCATCGAGTTCGTTTCTCGATGTTTTCTTTCAAGTTCTGATAGTGCTGTCTTTTCTCAATATGCCTTTGCTATATATCCTTTAGTAATTCAAGCTCTTGGAGCTGAAGGAATAGTATCTCCAGCAACTAATTGGTCCCATGATTTGGAAAAAATGCTTTCTTCAATCAAATCAAATACCAAAATAATCTTCATAGCTAACCCTAATAATCCTACTGGAACATTCCTTCCGAAAGAGGAGCTATTAGATTTTAGTTCTCGGGTCCCAGAAAATATTTTGGTATTTCTAGATCAAGCATACTTTGATTATTCATCTTATGAAGAGGTAGACGTAACATTTCAAGATATAGAGGAATATCCAAATCTCTTGATTTCTAGGACTTTCTCAAAGGCTTATGGGTTAGCTGGTTTAAGAGTAGGTTTTTCTTATTCTTCTTTAGAGATGGCTGATTACTTAAACAGAATAAGGCAACCTTTTAATGTTAACTCTTTGGCACAGATTGCAGCTGAAACTGCCTTAAGTGATCAGAATCATTTGCTTAAATCATTAAAATTAAATGCAACAGAAAAACAAATACTTTACAAAGAATTTGATTCACTAGGGTTCGAATACATTCCTTCTCTAGCTAATTTCATCTGCTTTGATTGTAAAGGAGATGCAGATGAATTATTCCAGTCATTTTTAGAAGAAGGCATTATTGTAAGGTCTATGAGGGTATATGGAATGCCAAATCATCTTAGGATTACAATTGGAACCAAAGAAGAAAACCTAAAGTTCATTAATGCACTTAGAAAGTTAACTAATGGGTAATTTTGAAAACATAGACACGATAGTTTTAGTTGGCATGGGACTTATAGGAGGATCAATACTAAAAGGAATAAAAGAATCTAGCTATCAGGGTTATGTATATGGCTTAGATAAAGAAAGCAAGGTTATGGAGTATGCTTTTGATGAAGGACTTATAAAAAATAAAGACAAAGTCATAAGCCCGAAAGGAAAATGCCTTATAGTTTTTTGTGTTCCTGCCTTATCTCTTGAAGAAGCCTTAAAAGACTTACAAAGTTACGATTTTCTTCCTCAAGAGACAATATATACAGACACTTTTAGTGCAAAAACAAGATTGTTAGAATTTTTAGAAGCTAATTCACATTTAAAACAGAAATTTGTAATCGGACACCCAATCGCAGGTTCAGAAAAGAGTGGAATTAAAAATAGCTCTAAAGATCTTTTTAAGGATAAGTTGACTTTGATATCTCCTTTCAAAGAAAACTCTAATCAAGATATTTCCGTAGTAAAAGGTTTTTGGGATAGCTTGGGTTCAAGGGTGCTTAATATTGAACCAAATATGCACGATATGATTTTTGCTAGGACAAGCCACCTGCCTCACATTATTTCTTATTCTTTAATGCACTCTCTAATCCATAAGTTGGGACATGAAGCATTTGAATTTTCAGGAGGTAGCCTGGAAGATTATACGAGAACTTCATCCAGTGACCCTAGGATGTGGAAAGATGTAACTATCTCCAATAAAGAAGAGATCTTATCAGCCATAGATGATTTCATTTCTAGCTTAAATACTATTAAAAGTTTCATATCACAAGATAATGAAATTGAGATTGAAAAATTTCTTAGAGGAATTAAGTCGGCTAGAGATAGTTTAATTAAGGAAGATTCTTAGATGGATTATTTTGTTAAGCCAGTAGAATCAATCAAAGGTGAAATAAAGGTTCCTGGTGATAAATCTATCACGCATAGAGCTATGATGCTTGCCTCTATAGCAAGTGGTCAATCTAGGCTTACTGGTGTATTGGAAGGTGAGGATTGCTTAGCAACTAAAAAAGTTTTTGAACACCTGGGAGTTAATTTTATAAAAGAAAACGACGATCTGATAGTAGAAGGAGTAGGGATCAAAGGTCTTCGTCAGCCAGAAAGAGAATTAGACTTTGGGAATTCAGGCACAGGTATAAGACTAAGCTCAGGCATACTTGTAGCCCAAAATTTTGCTACAGAATTGATAGGAGATTCCTCTTTAAGTGAAAGACCTATGTCTAGAATAGTAGAGCCTCTATCTTTGATGGGGGCTAATATTTCTTCTAATCAAGGAACTCTTCCTCTTCATATCTTACCAACTTCATCTTTAAGAGGAATCACTTTCTCTCTTCCTGTCGCGAGTGCACAAGTTAAGTCTGCTTTATTATTGGCAGGCTTATATGCAGAAGGATATACAGAAGTTAAAGAAGATAAAATTACAAGAAATCATACCGAAACTATTTTTAACGAATTTGGAATACCTGTTGAAGTTAATAAGAGTAAAAATTCTAGATCTATAAGAGTCAGCAAATCTGACAAAATTAATCCTAAAGATATAAATATTCCTAGTGACTTTTCTTCTGCTGCTTTTTTTATTTTAGCAGCACTAATAACCCCCAAATCTCATTTGAGAATTAGAGGCGTAGGAATAAATGAGACCAGAATAGGTTTTTTGCATGCACTTAGACATATGGGAGGAAAAATAGATATACAAAACATCCAAAATGGTCCTGAACCTATTGCAGATCTTTTAATTGAATCTTCTAAATTAAAAGGAATAACACTTAATACTAAATTAGTCGCAAATATGATTGATGAAATGCCTGCTTTTTTTATAGCAGCCTCTTTAGCTGAAGGCATTACAATAGTTAAAGATGCAGAAGAATTAAGAGCTAAAGAAAGTGATAGGTTGGAAGCAATGGCTAATGCCTTAGGGTCTTTAGGGGTCAAATTTAAATTAAATCAGGATGGTATAGTAATTCATGGATTAGGAGATAAAGGCCAATTTAAGGCTTCAGAAATTAATTCTCTAGGTGATCATAGGATAGCTATGGCCAGTTCTATTGCGTCATTAAGAGCTGATGGAGAAGTTAGAATAGTAGATTGCGATAATGTGGGAACTTCTTTTCCTGACTTTATAGAAGTTTGTGGTGATATTGGAATAAAAATAAAAGAACAATGAAATCATCTACGCCTGTTATAACAATAGATGGACCAAGTGGTGCTGGAAAAGGGACAATTGCTCAGATGCTTGCATTAGAACTTAATTGGAATATCCTCGATAGTGGAGCTCTTTATAGAACATTAGCTTTCTTGCTTCATCAAGAAAACATTTCTCTGAATCAATTTGCTGAAAAAAAGGAAAAAATCCAAAAAGATTTCAAAGTTCAGTTTGATCCTGGTGTTATAGGAGAACCAGTTAGAGTTATCTTTAACAATATAGATATAACAAATAAGGTAAGAAATGAAGAAATAGCAAAAAAGACTTCAATGTTGGCCGCAGATCCATCTATCAGAGAGTTTATTAGACCTTGTCAGAGAGAATTTATGAAACACCCAGGACTTATTGCTGATGGAAGAGACATGGGTACAGTTATATTTCCTGATGCAAATTTAAAAATTTTCTTGACTGCTTCTTTAGAAGAAAGAGCTAAAAGAAGAGAACAGCAGTTGAAAAGACAGGGCATGGAGGTTAACATGCGCGTCCTTTTAGAGGAGTTAGAAGATAGAGATCAAAAAGACCGAGAAAGAGAGCATTCACCTTTAGTGGCTGCAAAAGATTCGGTTGAATTAGATACTACGAACATTAAACCTGAGGGAGTAATAAAAAAAATAAAGGCTTTGCCATTTTTTAATTAGATATATGACAGTAAATTTTGAACAAATATTAGACGACAGTCTTAATACGCTAAATATGAAACCAGGATCTTTAGTTACTGGTATTGTAATGGATATTTTGGACACCTACGTAGTGGTTCATGTAGGACTTAAATCAGAAGCTTCAGTCCCTATCAATGAATTTTATGATGAGTCTGGTGAATTAGCTGTTGAAGTGGGTGACGAAGTACAGTTGACCTTAGAAGCAGTAGAAGATGGTCATGGAAATACCAGAGTTTCAAGAGAAAAAGCTATAAAACAAGAAGTGTGGAAAAGGATAGAAGACTGCCTGGTATCAGAGTCTGTACTTAAAGGCTTGATTACAGGTCAGGTTAAAGGTGGGCTTACTGTTGACATTCAAGGTATAAAAGCATTTCTACCAGGTTCTTTAGCAGAATCAGTTCCAACAAAAGAATTTGATCACCTCTTAGGAAAATATGAAGAGTTTAAAGTTATAAAACTAGATAAAGAAAAAAGTAATATTGTTCTTTCTAGAAAAGCAGTACTAGAAGAAGTGAACTCCGAAGAAAGAGAAAAGCTTTTAGCAACCTTACAAGAAGGTCAGGTAACAAAAGGAATGGTTAAAAATTTAACTGACTACGGAGCTTTTGTTGACCTAGGTGGAGTAGATGGTCTTCTTCATATTACAGATATGTCTTGGAGTAGAATAAATCACCCTTCAGAAGCTATCTCAATAGGCCAAGAAATAGAAGTAAAAGTAATAAAATTTGATAAAGAAGATAAAAAAGTTTCCTTAGGGATTAAGCAGTTAATGGAAGATCCTTGGGTAGGAATAGAAGCTCAATTCCCTATTAATACTTCTGTAATGGCTAAAGTGACTAATCTCACTGATTACGGTTTTTTTGCTGAAATAGAAAAAGGAGTTGAGGGGTTGGTTCATGTTTCTGAAATAGACTGGACAAATAAAAACATCCATCCTTCAAAAGTAGTCCAGCTAGGAGATTCACTAGAAGTTATGATCCTAGAAGTAGACGAAGAAAAAAGAAGAATTTCTCTAGGCTTAAAACAGCTTTCTGAGAACCCTTGGCAAGTATTTGAGCATAAGTACAATGAAGGCGAAAAAATTACGGGCGTTATTAAGTCAATCACTGATTTTGGAGTGTTCATAGAGCTAGAAGGAGGGATAGATGGCCTTGTTCATTTATCTGACATCTCTTGGGACGAAGATGAAGAAGCAGTAAGAGCACTTGAAAAAGGACAGGACGTGGAAGCTGTAATCTTAGCCATAGATTCAGAAAGAGAAAGAATATCCTTAGGAATAAAGCAACTTCAAAGTGATGCGTTCTCAGATTTTTGTAATCAAAACAAGAGAGGATCAAGAATTTCAGCAAAAGTTACAAGATTTGATGATGACAAAATATACATGTCTCTAGCAGAAGGGGTTGAGGGATACCTACCACAAAAAGATTTTCAAAATTCAAATTCTGATTCTACTTTAGAAGAAGGTCTTGAAATGGAAGTTGTAATAGCAAATTTAGGAAAAAAAGACAGAGAGATTATTTTATCTTTAAGAGCCCTAGAGAAAGCAGAAGAAAGAGAAGCCTTACAAGAACAAGACAGAATAAACAAAGAAATAGAGGATTCATCAAAGTCTAATATTGGAGATTTAATCAAAGCCAAATTAGATGATAACCCTGAAGATGAATAGATCAGACTTAGTAACTAAAGTCTTTCAGAATATAGATTCTTTAAATAAAAACGATATAGAGCTAGGTATTAATCAAATACTAGAAGTTTTGTCTTCGTCTTTAGAAAAAAAGAACAGAATTGAAATAAGGGGTTTTGGAACTTTTTCAACTAGAAAACGAGAAAGAAGGATAGGCAGAAATCCCAGCTCAGGATCCTCTGTTGTAGTAATGGAAAAGTATCATCCTTATTTTAGGGCATCAAAATCACTTAAGATGAAAGTTAAATAATATTTATATGATAAGCTTTACCCGATCATGAGTTTTAGAACATTATTCTTAGTATTAATAGTTTCTATAGTTTTATTATTTTCCTTTCTGCTAATTTCACTTAACAAAGAAGTCATTGCCTTAGATTTATTTTTCTTTGAATTATCGCCAAGTTTAGGTACTTCTCTTTTAATATTTTTCTTAATAGGAACTACTCTTACCTTAATTCTTGAATTAATTTTTTTCTTATCAAAAAAAGGTAATAAATAATCATGTCTAGTCCCATAATTGTTGCACTCGACCTAGAAAGAGATGCAGCGATTAAATTATCCTCAAGATTAGACCCTAATTTATGTAAATTAAAAGTAGGAAATGAATTGTTCACTTCCTCTGGGCCTCAAGTAGTCTTAGACCTAAAGTCGAAAGGGTTCGATATATTTTTAGATTTAAAATTTCATGATATTCCAAATACGGTGGCCTCTGCTGTTAGAGAAGCTTGTGAATTAGGAGTTTGGATGGTTAATGTACATGCCTCAGGAGGTAGTAAGATGATGGCATCTGCAGCTGACACTATACTTGATTATGAAAGTAAACCAATTCTTATTGGAGTGACTGTTCTTACAAGTATAGGAGAAGATGAAGCAAGCAGTCTTGGGATCAATCATATAGAAAGTCATACACTATCTCTTGCTAAATTAGCAAAACAATCAGGTTTAGATGGAATAGTTTGCTCTCCACAGGAAGTGAAGAAAATAAAAGAAGATTGTGGGAATGATTTCATTGCAGTAACTCCAGGAATAAGGCCAAGTAATACAGAAGATGATCAAACTAGGATTTCTACGCCCAAGCAGGCTATTGCTAATGGCTCTGATTATTTGGTGATTGGTAGGCCTATTACTAGAAGTGCTGATCCTTTAGCTTCTCTTAAATCTATACTCAACGAAATAACCTAAATAGGATTAAGAATTTTTATTCTTTCAGATTAAGTTTTAAACTTATTCTTTTATTTTATTAATTTATGTTGAAGATACCCGAAAAAGATTCAGTTAAACTTTTTTTGAAAGAACTTCCTTCAAAACCTGGTGTTTATAAGTTTCAAGATAAAAAACACAATTCTATATATATAGGAAAAGCAAAAAACATAAGAAATAGAGTAACTTCTTACTTTTCTGAATCTAAATCTAAGAGCAAGAAGGTCGAGAGTATCGTCAATGAATCAAATTATCTTGATTTAGTTATAACGAAAACGGAACTCGAAGCATTATTGTTTGAACAAATTAGGATTAAAGAAGAAAAACCAAAATACAATGTCCAGTTTAAAGATGACAAAGGTTATCCCTGGATAAAGATTGAAACTAGTAAAGAATTCCCTTCTGCTAGATCTTTTTTAGGAAAGAAAACAAAAGAAGATTTATACTTTGGTCCTTTTCCTAGTTCTTATTCCGTTAAAGGGGCGCTCGATCTAATACAGAAGACCTTCAAGTTAAGAGATTGTACTGATTCAACTTTCAAAAATAGATCTAGGCCTTGCATGCAGTTTCAGATAAACAAATGTTCTGCTCCATGTGTGGGGGCGATAGATAGAGAAGAATATTTAAAAGAAGTAAATGATGCTAAAAATCTTCTAATGGGAGGGGCGGAAAGTTTAATAGATAAATTTTATTCAGAAATGGACAAAAATTCTGAAAAAGAGGCTTATGAAAGAGCTGCTATGTTTAGAGATAAGATTTCTTCACTTAGAGAAGTTCAGAGAAACCAAAGTATTGCAGGTTTTGCAAATGAAAGAGATGCAATCACTATTTGCATCAATGGAGAGGATACTAGAGTAGGTTTAACTCAAGTAAGAGGAGGGTGGATAATAGGTCATCAAAATTTTATAGTGAAAGGAAATAAATTTAAAGAAGAACTAATCTCTACTTTCATTCAAGGACGCTATTTAAATAAAAGAGCAGATATCGCAGATATATTAACTACAGAAGAAATATCCAATAAAGCCGAGTTAGAAAGATCTATATCTCAGGTTCATGGAAAGAAAATAAAAATACTTTCTAAAATATCTAAGCAAGATTCTGGTCTTTTAGAGATTTCTAAAAGGAATACTGAATTTTCTTTAAATAGAGCAACTAAAAAGAAGAGAGATTTGGTAAAAAAATTCAATTCCCTCAAAGAGTTTCTTAAATTTGAGGATAACCTTTCTTTAATTGACTCTATAGATATCAGTCATCACTCGGGTCAAAATCCTGTAGGAGGGGTAGTTACTTACAATACATCAGGAAGGGTTTCTAATGAGTGCAGAACTTATAATATAAGTAAGGAAAACTCTGGAAATGATATTGCTTCAACTCAGGAGGTAATTGAAAGAAGGTATGGAAACTCTCTAATTAAGAAAAAAAGACTTCCAGATCTATTAATTATTGATGGAGGAAAAACTCACTTAAAAGCCGCTAAAGAGAAATTAAATGAATTAGGAGTAGAAGAAATAAATGTAATTTCAATTTCAAAAGGTGTGCGAAGGAAAGCCGATTATGATCTGGTTCACATCATTGGATTAGAGCCCAAAGATCTACTTCAAGATGATCTTTCAAAACTCCTGATACAAGAAATAAGGGATGAAACTCATAGATTTTCTATAGTACGTCATAGAAGAAAATCAAAGAATAGACTAACAAAGTCTTATTTAGACTCTATTCCCGGAATAGGTCGAAAGAGAAAATCTATTTTATTAAGGTATTTTGGGAGTATAGATCAAATTAAGAGAGCAAGCTCAGAAGATATAGCCAATGTTCCAGGAATTGGAAAGACAACTTCTGACTTGGTTTATAATTATTTCAATCAATCATGACTTTAGCATCACTTCTCTCCTCAATTAGGGCTTTAATGATAGTTCCAATTGTAATTTTTAATGGTCATCATTTATTGGTCTTTTCTTTATTTGTGGTTGCTGCTTTAACAGATTGGTTAGATGGCTATGTAGCAAGAAAGACGAAGACGGAAACAGAGATGGGTGCTTTACTAGATTTACTTGCAGATAAGATCCTGGTTTCTCTTTCGTTAATTTGGATTATTTATCTGACCCAAGATCCTTTTATTTTATTACCTGCTGTCATTATCATTTCTAGAGAGCTAATAATCTCTTCTGTTAGGCAATACATAGTGGAAAGTAAAAATGGTCAAAAAATAGAAGTTTCTTTTATAGGTAAAAGTAAAACTACACTCCAGCTTATTGCAATTGCCATGTTATTTCTCTTGCCTATTTTTGGAAGCATCTTTTATATATTGACTCTTTTTATTTTATGGCTATCTAGTTTTCTATCTATATTCTCGCTTTATAGCTATCTGGTAAAATGGAGATCTACACTTATCTGATTTGAACTTATGTTCTATTTTTTAGTATTTATACTTTCTGCTGTTGTATTCGCAATAGGTCCTTTCTTATTTAAATATTTAGGAATAGTTGATAGGCCAGATGGGGTAAGAAAACAACATAAAGGTGAAATAGCATTATCGGGAGGGTTTTGTATCCTCGTTTCTTTAGGGTTGAGTTTTCTAATAGCTGAGTACTTAGGTATAACTGATTCCAATAGACCTTCATCTTTAACCACAGCAGCTATATTTGGCATACCTGTTTTCTTTATTGGTTTATTAGATGACATTAAACCTAGAAAACCAGCTCTTAGACTTATCGTCCAGATCCTTTGTTGTTGGGGATTTATCTTAGCTACAGATGTGTATGTTAGAGACTTAGGAAATCTTTTTGGATTCGGCAATATATATCTAGGAGAGCTAGGTATCCCAATTACTATTTTTATGGTGGTTGGAATAACTAATGCAACCAATATGTTTGATGGTTTTGATGGAATCGTAGGTTCTGTAGCTTTTTGGGCTTGGAGTACAGTCAGTTTGTTTGCTTTCATGCATTCAGCTTACTCACTCACTTTCATGCATACTGTAATTTTTGGTGTGTATTTCTTTTTTGCTACGGGACTTTTAGGAAAGAAAGTAAAAATGTTTTTAGGTGATAGCGGTTCTATGGTTATAGGCTTTATTGCTTCATTACAGCTAGTTATATTATCTCAAGGAGATGATGCCATCTTTAAACCAGTTTGCGCTCTGTACCTTGTTTTACTTCCGTTAATTGATGCGTTAACAACTTTTATATCAAGAATAAGAGCAAGAAAGCCAATTTGGTCTAATGACAGAAATCACTTTCATTTTATTCTATACGACGGAGGGGTATCAAAGATAAATGTAATCTTAATAATATCTTTGATTACAATAATCTCTTGCAGTATTTGTGTTTATGGTCATATTTATCAAGTACCAGAATACATTCTATTTTATGGATTTTTAACCATATGGTTCTTTTATTACCTCTTCTTAAACGAACAAACTAATTCAAATTGATCTTTAACTTAATTGATAAACCAGATGATTTAGAGTTTCTAAATCAAGAGTTGTTGCAAAGTTCTCATGTAGGAGTTGATACTGAGTTTAGAAGAACAACCAAAGACAATATGAAGTTGTCCTTAATTCAAGTTAATGATGGTGAAGAAATTTATCTTATTGATTGCTTACAAATAGACTACAAAGAAGAAAATTGTAATTTTCTATTTTCTAAAGATGTAATTAAGATATTTCATTCATGCAAAGAAGATTTAGAAGCTGTATTTTCGTGGACTGGTCAAAATTTGGTAAATATTTTTGATACCCAGCTAGCAAATGCTTTTTTAGGTGGATCCTATTCAATAGGATATCAAGACTTAGTTATAGATAAAATTGATGTAAAAGTTGATAAAGATGAAACTAGATCTAATTGGCTAAGAAGACCATTAACTGATTCTCAACTTAGATACGCTGCTTCTGATGTTGAATTCTTATCTGATTTATATATGGAACTAGAAGAAAAATTAATTTCTGAAAATAAGATAGATTGGTTTTATGAAGAAATTACTTCAATTATTGACTTAAAATCTTATTTAGAGACAGATTCTAGAGATCAAAATCAGATCTTAAGTAAAGCTCTTCAGGGAGAGTTTTTGGATGAGCTTAATTGTATAGTTGAGTCTTTAGCTCAAGAAAAGGAAGTAAACAAAACACTTCTTTTTTCAAAGAAATCGCAAAAATTACTTTTACATAAGATATTAAATTCAAATTTAGAAGAAGCATTGGATAATTTGACTACCTGGAGAAAAGATCTGATTTCAAATCAGCTTAATCAATTAAGCAAAGCTTATGATTTGATCTAAGGAGCTTATTTTGTATTGGGTTTTATATATTCTTTCTTCGCTACTTGTTTCATTCTTCCTGGTTAGAAATATAAAAAAAAGGAAAAATGAATTTTCTTTCTTTCTTTTTGTTTTACTGGCTACACCAGCTACTGTAGAGATAGGCTCTTCGACTTTAGCTCCTTCTCTATTTATATTCTTTTTTGACCTTATTTTAGAATCTAATTTCTCATTCAGAGCTTTGAGGCCATTAGTTTTAACTTTGCCAGCTACTATCTTAATCTTGTTCGTTTTTAGCTCTATTAAAAAAAGATTCTATTAATCTTTAAGGACGGAAATTCCACTATACCTATAGCATTTTTACCTTTCATCATTCCTGCACATTCTCCAGGATTGAAAACTCTAGTGCCTTTAACCTTTTCATTGAAATACCGATGAGTATGTCCATGAAGGACCAAATCTATGTCTTTATTTTTTTGTAAAAATTCTTCAATTGAATCTGGTTCATGAAATACTGCTATTTTCTTTCCTTCTATCTTTTTAATCAGAGGTGGATGTTGGAAAGAAAATCCATTTCTTCTAATTGATTCTTCTAGACCTGATTCATCTAAATCATTGTTGCCAAATACACCAATTAAAGGACTCTTTAGGGTAGATAAACATTCAATTGTTTTTGGCTGACTTATGTCTCCAGTATGGATGACCAGCTCAACTCCTTCTTGGTTAAATAATTCCACTAACCTTCGAACATTCTGAAGGTTATTGTGGGTGTCGCTTACAACACCAACAAGCATCTAAATCTAAGGTTTTAAGTTTTTTCTAAGATGTGTATACCGCATGCACTTCCTAAACCAATTACATGAGTAAGACCTATCTTAGCATCTTCAACTTGCCTTTCTCCTGCTTCACCTCTTAGGTGAGTACAGACTTCATAGATATTTGCTATACCTGTGGCCCCTAGTGGATGTCCTTTTGAAAGAAGGCCTCCAGAGACATTTACTGGAATTTTACCGCCCAGAGCTACCTCTCCTTCATCTATCATTCTTCCTGCTTCACCATCCTCACATAAACCTAGGTTTTCATAATGAAGCATCTCGGCTGTAGCAAAACAGTCATGTAGTTCTACTAAATCTAGATCTTCTGGACCTATACCTGCCATTTCATATGCTTCTCTAGCGGCTTTTCTAGTACAAGTGTTTACATCTGGCATCACTAGGTCTCTTTCTTGGTAAGGGTCACTAGTAATTACTGAGGCTTTTACTCTAACAGCTCTTTCCATGCCTAGTTCTTTAGCCTTTTTCTCTGACACCAATACTGCAGCTGCTGAACCATCTACATTGACAGAGCACATTAGTTTTGAATTTGGATATGAAATCATTTCAGCATTCATTACTTCCTCTAAAGGCGTTTCTATCCTATACATGGCCTTAGGATTCATTGTTGAATGATGGTGATTTTTGACTGATATTTTTGCAAATTGTTCAAAAGTGGTTCCATATTTTCTTGCATGCTCCATACCAGCTTCAGCAAATACGGCAGGCATTGTTCCTGAACCTAAAAGACCTTCTTTAGGTATTCCTTTTCCAGCTCCACCACCACCGAGAAGCCCTTTACCCATTTGTTCTACACCTACAGCCAATACTACATCGTATAGTCCTGCTTTAATAGAAGTCCAAGCTTCTCTGAAAGCAGTAGCTCCAGTTGCACAAGCATTTGCACAATTAACAACAGGTATACCTGTTTGACCTATTTCTTGCAAAACTCTTTGCCCTACCATTGCACTTGCTTGGCCTAAATTTCCGCAATATAAAGCTTGCATGTCTTGAATTGACAGACCTGCATCATCTAATGCTAATAATGCTGCTTCGGAAGCCAAATCAGGAACAGTTCTTTCTGGGAATCTCCCAAACTTAATCATATCCACACCTAAAACATATACATCACTCATTTTTTTCTCCTCAATTAATTAACTGGTTTAAAGAAGTAACTGATGTAAGAATTTCCATCAGCATCTTTTCTGCCTAGAGCATCATCAAAGACAACCTCAACTGGCATATCAAATTCTATTTTTTCTGGATCAGGTTCACACTCAATAAGATTCCCTTTAATTGTTCCTCCTCCGTCTAGATCAACTATGGCAGAGATATATGGAACATCTATGCCAGGGAACGATCTAAACACTATTGAATAAGAATATAGCTTACCTTTATTATTAAGCTTTACAGCCTCCATAGTGTCTCTAGATGAGCAATTTGAGCATACTGATCTTTCACCCAAAAAAACTGATCCACAGTTCGAACATTTATGGCCTTCTATATAAGGATCTCCATCCTCTGGTAATTTCAAATAACTTACTACGGGTAGAGCCATTTATTTTTCTCCCTAAATTAAAACTAAACAGTATCATATTATAAAATTGAATTAAATGAACTAAATAACATGTCTTTTTGGAAGTCTGCTTTAGGAGGAATGATAGGCCTTAGTTTAGGAGGACCTATAGGGGCTCTAATTGGAGCAGCAATAGGATATAAGATAGGAAATCAAGACCAACAGGTTTCCTTTTCCTCACAAGAACAACAACAGGCTGCTTTCTTTACAGCTTTATTTGCTTGTTTAGCAAAGTTAGCTAAGTCAGATGGAAGGGTAAGCGAAGAAGAAGTAATTAAAGTCGATCATTTTATTAAAGAAAAATTTAAGTTTGATAAAGAGCAGAGAGTATTTGCAATAAAGACCTTCAACCATGCTAAAGATGACTCTGTTCCTTACAGAGAATATGCTTCACAGCTATCGTCTCTGCTATCTAACAATAAGAATGCTTTAGTTTTTTTCTATGAACTTTTATTTGAATTAGCTATGGCTGATCATGTTTTAGCAAAAGAAGAAGAGGCTCTACTGCAAGAAACCGTAGCTATATTTGGAATAGACCCAAACCTATATGATTCTCTGAAGAAAAGGTTTTCATCAGAAAATAAAGATCCTTATAAAATTTTAGGGGTTGATAGGGGTATGTCTTTTTCAGAAATTAAGAAGGTGTACCAAAGAAAGAGAAGAGAGTTTCACCCTGATACACTTATATCAAAGGGTCTTCCTGAGGAACTTTTAGAAAAAGCCAAAGAAAGATTCATTGAAATCCAGACAGCTTTTGAAGAGATAGAAAAGAAAAATTAAAATTCTCTTGTCTAAAGTTAGGTTTTTATTTAGTTTCATAAAGAGAACGGGGGAAATATGGGAATATATATTGCAGGTACTGGCTTATTTACGCCTAATGAGTCAATTTCTAATGAAGAATTGGTCAAAAGCTACAATGCTTATGCAGATCTGTTTAATCAGCAAAACAAAGAAGCTATAGAGAAAGGTGACTTAGAAGAACTTACTTATTCAAGTGCTGATTTTATTTATAA
Organism: uncultured SAR86 cluster bacterium; assembly: GCA_902628375.1. Taxonomy (GTDB): domain Bacteria; phylum Pseudomonadota; class Gammaproteobacteria; order Magnimaribacterales; family Magnimaribacteraceae; genus CACOMS01. The sequence continues at coordinate 30,541 of CACOMS010000010.1, forward strand.
AGCTTCAGGCATAGAAAGTAGATATGTTTTAAGTAAGGAAGGAATTCTTGATCCACAGAGAATGAAACCTAAGTTTAAGAAAAGAAAAGATAATGAACCCTCCATTCAAGCTGAAATAGCTATAAAAGCTTCTAAGGAGGCTTTGAAAAATGCCAATATAGAAATTGATCAGGTGGATGGTTTAATCTGTGCTTGTTCAAACCTTCAAAGAGCTTATCCTGCCGTTTCTATTGAAGTACAACAAGAGCTGGGTATTCAAGGCTATGCTTATGATATGAATGTCGCATGCTCTTCAGCAACCTTTGGTATGCAAAATGCTGTTAATGATATAAAAGCTGGAGTTGCAGAGACAATATTAGTTGTAAATCCAGAAATATGTACAGCTCATCTTAATTTTAAAGATAGAGATGGGCATTTTATATTTGGCGATGTCTGCACAGCTGTTGTTATTACTAAAGTTAATGATAGTTCTACAGAAAACTTTGAAGTTATAGATACTAAATTAAAAACATCTTTTTCCAATAATATCCGTAACAATTTTGGTTTCATTAGTAAAAATGAAGATTTAGACCTTTACTCTGATGACCAACTCTTTAAACAGGAAGGAAGAAAAGTATTCAAACAGGTAGTTCCGATGGTTGAAGAATTAATAGCAAATCATTTGAAAGAAAATAATCTCTTGGTTTCTGATATTAAGCGCTTATGGCTTCATCAAGCAAACTTGAGTATGAATAGTTTAATAGCAAAGAGACTTCTAGGAAGGGACCCTAATGAAGATGAAATGCCAACTGTTTTAAACAGATACGCCAATACAAGTTCCGCTGGTTCCATTATTGCTTTTCACAAATATTCAGAAGATTTTCGTAAAGGAGATTTGGGAGTTATATGTTCTTTTGGAGCAGGTTATTCTGTAGGTAGTATAATTGTCCAAAAAACTTAGCTTCATGAATATTCTTGTCAGCACAAATAACCTTTTAAAGAAATTATCAAGTCTAGATTTTTTAGCTCTATTTTTCATAAGAGTCTATTTATTCTTTGTATTTTGGCCAGCAGGAACAAGCAGGATAGAAAATATAGATAAATTTTCTGGGTGGCTGGACTCAATGAATATACCTTTAGCTGAATTTATGGCTTGGTGTGTAGTTATAGCGGAGGCAGGAGGAGCTGTTTTGTTACTGGTTGGCCTTTTTGTTAGGTGGGCAACAATTCCAATGTTGGTTACTATGGGAGTGGAGATTTTTCTTGTGCATTGGGAAAATGGATGGAATCGAGAAGTAAACGGAATAGAAATGGCTGTTACCTATTCAATCATGCTCTTGATCTTACAGTTTTCTGGAGGTGGTAAATATTTAAGTTTAGATTACTGGGTTTCTAGGTAAATGGATCTTTATCTCAGAGAATCTTTATCAGAAGAACCTTTATTGCTCTTAGACGAGTGTATTCAAGAAGCCCTTAAAGTTTCGGTACCCCTTCCGCATGCTATGAATATAGCTACGGTTAATAAAAATTCAAAACCATCAAATAGAGTAGTCCTTTTAAAGTCTATTTCAGATAAAGGCTTAGTTTTTGTGACCGATTATAGAAGTGCTAAAGGAATAGATATTGAAGAAAACCCTAATGTTTCTGTTACTTTCTGGTGGGCTCAAACTAATAAACAGATAAGAGTAGAGGGTGACTGCATAAAAGTAGATACTGAATTTTCAGATGATTATTTTTCCACTAGACCTAGAGGATCTCAGATTTCTGCTAGTGTTTCAAATCAAAGCGAAGAAATTTTAAGTTACGACTCTTTAGTCGATGAAGCAGAGAAGTTTTCTAGTCTATACACAGATAAAGCTATACCTAGACCAAAAAGATGGGGAGGGTACCTACTTAGACCAAAAAAGATTGAATATTGGCAAGACATGCCAAACAGACTTCATAAAAGGGAATTGTTCATAAAAAAGGCTAAGGAGTGGCGAAAAACTTACTTATCTCCTTAATTGCCTTGCATATGCATCTAAAGAAAAATAGAATTTGTCTTTTAATACAAGTGACCTGTCGTAGGGGCCACCACTGACTATGCCTAAAATTACTCTTCCAGACAATTCAGTAAGAAAATTTGACAAACCTATATCTGTTAATGAATTAGCAGAAGAAATAGGAGCAGGTTTAGCTAAAGCAACAGTAGCAGGAAAAATAGATGGTATAAGAGTAGATGCTTCTGAATTGATATTAGAAGATAGTAAAGTAGAGATCTTAACAGCAGATAGTGAAGAAGGTCTTGAAGTAGTTCGACATTCTTGTGCTCACCTCTTAGCGCATGCACTAAAACAAATATATCCAGATATCAAATTAGCAATCGGTCCAACTATAAGCGACGGGTTTTACTATGACGTTCTGCTAGATCATAAGATTAATGAAAAAGATCTAGAAAAGATTGAAAAAAGGATGAAGAAATTAGCAGAAGAAAATTATGAAGTTGTTAGGGAGGTTGTTACTAAAGCTAAAGCAACTAAAACTTTCAAAGATAGGAAAGAGGACTACAAATTAGACATTATTAAAGAAATTCCTAAAGATGAAATTATTGCTCTTTATCACCACAAAGAATACATAGATATGTGCAGAGGGCCTCATGTAACAAATACTAAGCACTTGAGGGCTTTCAAATTGACTAAGGTAGCAGGTGCTTATTGGAGAGGAGATTCAAAAAATGAGATGCTACAAAGAATTTATGGCACTGCTTGGAAGGATAAAAAAGATTTAGAAACTCATCTAAATAACTTAGAAGAAGCGGAGAAAAGAGACCATAGGAAATTAGGAAGACAATTGGATCTTTTTCACTTTCAAGATGAGGCACCAGGAATGGTTTTTTGGCACCCAAAAGGGTGGTCCATTTATAGAGTTTTAGAAGATTATATTAGGGCTAAGCAGCAGGAAGCTGGCTACAAAGAGATAAACACTCCGGAAGTCGTAGATAGGAAGCTATGGGAGAAATCTGGTCATTGGGATAAATACAGAGAAAATATGTTTATTACAGAAATTGATGATGAACACGCAAATGAAAAAAGAACCAATGCTTTGAAACCTATGAATTGCCCTTGTCATGTGCAAGTTTACAATCAAGGTTTAAAGTCTTACAGAGATTTACCTATTCGTTTAGCAGAATTCGGTTCTTGCCATAGATACGAAGCTTCTGGAACCTTGCATGGTTTAATGCGAGTAAGAGGTTTCACTCAAGATGACGGACATATTTTTTGTACTGAAGAACAAATTGAAGCAGAAACTGGAAAATTCATAGAAGTACTATCATCTGTTTATAAAGATTTAGGCTTTGATAAATTTGAAATTAAACTTTCAACAAGGCCCGAAGTTAGAGTAGGTTCGGACAAAATTTGGGACAAAGCGGAGTCTGCATTAAAAAAAGCAATTAACAACTTAGATTTACCTTATGAAGTTGCAGAGGGAGATGGAGCATTTTATGGACCCAAATTGGATTTTGTTTTAACGGATGCTTTACAAAGAGAATGGCAATGCGGAACCTTTCAGGCAGATTTTAATGTTCCGGATAGATTAGATGCAAAGTTTATTGGAGAAGATGGCAACAAGCATATACCTGTTATGATTCATAGAGCTATTTTGGGATCTTTTGAAAGATTTATAGGTATTTTAATAGAACACCATTCAGGTTCTTTACCTTTATGGCTAAGTCCCACACAGGCTATTATTCTTAATATTACTGATAAACAAGCTAAATTTGCCCAAAAAATAGAGAAATCTTTAAGAAAAGATGGATTTAGGGTCGAAAGTGACTTGAGGAATGAGAAGATCACTTATAAAATTCGCGACCACTCTATGCAAAGAGTACCTTATTTGCTCATAGTGGGAGATAAGGAAATGGAAAACAATACTGTTTCAGTTAGAGCAAGAGGTTCACAAGACCTCGGCGAGATGCCATTGGATGAATTTATTCAAAGAGCTTCTAAAGAAATAGTAACTAAGAATTAATATAAATTAGGAGTAACAAATAGTACAAAATAGAAGAAACTCTAAGAAAGCAAATCGTTTGCCGATTAATGAGGAAATAAGAACAGATAAAGTTAGGCTCATAGGTGCCGACGGTCAACAATTAGGAATAGTCTCATTAGATGAAGCTCTTAAAGAAGCCAAGGCATCGTCACTAGATCTTGTTCAGATGGCAAAAGATGGCAATCCTTTAGTTTGTAAATTGATGGATCATGGTAAGCATATTTTTGATGTAAAAAAACAAAAAGCTGCATCTAGGAAAAAACAAAAGAGAATACAAATTAAAGAGATAAAATTTAGGCCTGTAACTGAAGAAAATGATTACCAGATAAAGGTTAATAAAATTAAGTCTTTTTTAAATGATGGAAACAAAGCGAAGATCACCCTTAGATTTAGAGGAAGAGAAATGGCTCATCAAGATATAGGATTAGATTTATTAAAAAGAGTAGAAACTGATTTAGAGACAATAGCTAGTGTAGAGCAATTCCCAACGCTAGAAGGTCGTCAGTTAGTAATGATGATGTCTCCTAATAGGAAATAATAAAATGGGTAAAGTAAAAATACATAGTGGAGCTACAAAGAGGTTTAAAAAGACCGGGAGTGGACTAAAGAGAAAAAGAGCTGGCAAGAATCATATTCTTACCAAGCGAACTACTAAAAATAAGAGGCAGTTAAGGGGAACAGTTCCTATAGCTAAAGGCGATCAGAAGTTAGTTGATAGGATGTTAAAGAACACTAGTTAGGAATAAATATGGCAAGAGTAAAAAGAGGCGTACAGTCAAAAAAGCGTCATAAAAAAATACTAAAACAGGCTAAGGGTTATAGAGGGGCTAGAAGCAGAACTTTCAAAGTAGCTAAACAGGCTGTTCAAAGAGCAGGTCAATATGCTTATAGAGACAGAAGAGTTAAGAAAAGAACTTTTAGATCCCTGTGGATAATTAGAATAAATGCCGCAGCTAGAGAAAATGGTCTGTCTTATAGTAAGTTGATAGCCGGTTTAAAAAAAGCAAATATAGACTTAGATAGGAAAACTTTAGCTGAAATTGCCGTAAATGATAAAGAAGCTTTTTCATTAATTGTAGAGCAAGCTAAATCTAATCTAGCTGCCTAACTTCCTTTAATTGATTTAGTCTCTTAGAATAAGAGGTAATCTCTAATAGGTTAGGAGCTAAAGTGGACATTCAGTCTTTATCAAAGAAATCTAAAGCGATACTAAGTCAATCTGATAACTTAGATTCTTTAGAGGAAGCACAAAGATCCCTTCTGGGAAAAAGTGGTGAGATTACATCAAAACTAAAAGAGCTTGGCTCTTTGCCACCTGAAGAAAGGAAATCTGCAGGGAAAGAGCTCAACATTCTAAAAAATAGCCTTCAAGAAATATATCAAGCTAGAAAGCTAGAGCTTAGAAGAATCGAAGCCGATAAAAAACTCCAAGAAGATTCTATAGATGTAAGTCTGCCTGGAAGACAAAGGAAAAAAGGCTCTATTCATCCTGTTACGCAAACCATTGCTGAGATAAGTTCCTTTTTTACTAGTAAGGGCTTTAGTGTGGCATCAGGTCCTGAAGCAGAATCTGACTATTATAATTTTGAAGCTCTAAATATTCCTGCTGATCATCCAGCAAAAGATATGCACGATACCTTTTATTTAGATAATGGCGACCTTTTGAGAACACATACATCTCCAGTTCAAGTTAGGGTAATGGAAGAAAATGAGCCTCCTTTACGAATCATCTGCCCAGGTAGGGTTTATAGAAAAGATTCTGACCTTACACACACACCAATGTTTCATCAGATAGAGGGTTTATTAATAGAAGAAGATGCATCATTTTCTCAACTCAAGGGTTTATTAGAGGATTTTATATCTGATTTTTTTGGATCTGATACTGATATTAGATTCAGACCATCTTATTTTCCATTTACTGAACCATCTGCTGAAGTAGATATTAAATGGAAGAAAGGCTGGCTGGAAATTTTAGGTTGTGGAATGGTGCACCCCAATGTCTTAGAGATGGCTGGAATAGACTCTAAAAAATTTACAGGCTTCGCTTTTGGTCTTGGACCTGAAAGAATTGCCATGCTTAAGCATGACATACCAGACTTGAGAGCCTTCTTTGAAAACGACATAAGATTTATAAAACAATTCTAAGGTTAATTGATGCAATTTAGTGAAAACTGGCTTAAAGAATTCATTGATATAAATATATCTACTGAAGAGCTATGTGAGCAATTAACAATGCTAGGCTTGGAAGTAGATGGTTATGAAAAATATAAATCTAAGATAACCGGCGATGACTCAATTATAAAATTAGATATCACTCCTAATAGAGGGGATTGCTTTAGTATTTTAGGAATTGCCAGAGAGGTATCTGCCCTAAATGGACTTAAAATTAAGCTACCTGCTGAAGAGAAAATTAACGAAACGATAGAGAGCCCGATAGATGTAGATATTTGTAATGAATCTCCTAGATATATAGGAAGATATGTTGAAGGAGTAGATTTAAAGAAAAAAGTTTCTCCTTTAATAATTGAAAGACTTAAATTAAGTGATGTTAGGTCTATTGACCCAATAGTAGATATAACAAATTATGTTTTGTTGGAGACCGGACAACCTTTGCATGCTTTTGATGCAAAAAAGATCCCAAATGGCTTAGGTGTAAGACTCGCTAAAGACAAAGAGGAAATCGAACTTCTTGATGAACAAACCCTGAAATTATCCAGAGACTGCTTGGTTATAACTGATAAATCTGATCCAGTTGCTTTAGCAGGGATTATGGGAGGTCTAGATTCAGGAATTAGCTCTTCAACCAAATCGATTTATCTAGAAAGTGCTTTCTTCAAACCAGAAATAATCAGAGGGAAAGCAAGACGCTATGGGCTTCAAACTGATGCTTCAGTAAGATTTGAAAGAGGGGTTGATTATCAGCTTCAATCTTTAGCTATCGAAAGAGCAAGTCAGTTAATAATGAACTTTATGGACTGTGATTTCGCCCCTATTCAAACTTTTGAGATAAAGAAATCTATCCCTAAAGAGAAAAAGATTTCTCTGGATATCCAAAATGTAAGAAAAAGTTTGGGAGTTAATATTAAAGATTCAGAAGTCAAAAGAATCTTAAAGAGCTTGGGAATGAAAATAGAATTAACTAAATCAGATGGAAAAGTTCTTGTCTGCATTCCCTCATGGAGATTTGATATTTCAATAGAAGTAGATTTAGTAGAAGAAGTAGCTAGGCTGATAGGTTATGACAAACTCCCTAGTTCATCATTGAGATCATCCAACAGAAAAACTGTAGATTCATTAAATCACAATCTTATTTCTAGTTTAGTCTCATTGGGATATAACGAAGTTATTACTTATTCTTTTGTGGATGAGAAGGAAGCTTTGTTATTTGAAGAAAAGGATAAAATGCTATTCGTACAAAATCCTATTTCACAAAATATGTCGGTTATGAGAACTTCCTTACTTCCTGGACTTTTGAATACCTTTAGTTATAACTTCAACCGCGGTGAAGAAAGTGTAAAGCTCTTTGAAATAGGTTCTACTTTTTTAAAGGGTAAAAAAATTGCACAAAAAGAAAAATTAGCAGGATTAGTTTCTGGTAAGGTTTCTGATATACATTGGTGTGATGAAAACAGAGCCTTTGATTTTTTCGATATAAAGGGAGATTTAGAAGTTTTATTAAATCAAGATTATTCATTTACAAACGGAAAGTTGCCTTTTTTACATCCGGGAAAAACAGCTTTAATTACCACTAAGAATAAAGAGATTGGTTTTGTTGGAGCTTTAAGTCCTAATATTTCAAATTCTTTAGATCTCAAACAGGATATTTATTATTTTGAACTGAGTTTAGATTCTTTGCCGCAGCCACATGTAAGAAAATATTCTAAATACTCTAAATTTCCTATTGCTCAGAGAGATTTAGCTTTTTTAGTGGATGAGCAACTTCCAGTGTCAGTTATTTTAGAATTAGCTAAGAAGAAGGCAGGTAAAAACCTTAAAGAAATTAATCTATTTGATGTCTATCAAGGTAAGGGCATTCCAGAAAATAAAAAAAGTATAGCTTTCTCTTTATTTTGGCAATCAATGAAAGGAACTCTAACCGACGAAGAAGTAGATCTAATAGTTGAAGATATTTCAAAATATCTATCCAAAGAAGTTAAAGCAGAATTAAGATCTGAATGAATAAAACTCTTACTAAAAAGGACATAGTTAATTATCTAAACGAAACTATAGGATTGAATAAATCTGAATCTAAGTTAATCGTAGAAGGATTCTTCAATGAAATAAAAGAAGCTCTCTCTTCTGGAGAAGAAGTAAAAATTTCTGGATTTGGGAATTTTGAACTTATTGACAAAGAAGAGAGGCCAGGAAGGAATCCTAAAACTGGTGAAGAGGTAACTATTTCTGCAAGAAGAGTAGTGACGTTTAGATCGGGTAGAAAATTAAGGAAGCGCGTTGCATTTGATGACTGAGCTAAACAAAAAATATTACACAATTAGTGAAGTTTCTAAAGCCTGTGGTTTAAAACCTCATACACTACGATTTTGGGAAAAAGAGTTTAAGCAAATTAGCCCTCAAATAAACAAAGGCGGAAGAAGGCGCTATCAACCTAAAGATATAGAAATAATAAATTCGATAAAAAATTTGCTGCAGGATGAGGGATTAACTATCTCAGGAGCAAAGAAGAAACTCGCACAGACCACTGTAGATAGTTCAAATAAAAATAATTCTAAGAAAATTATCAAGGAGCTAGAAAAGATCCTTATGCAGATTAAGAAATCTAGAGGGTAGTTTAAATCGGGGCGTGGCGCAGCCTGGTAGCGCACCACACTGGGGGTGTGGTGGTCGCTGGTTCAAATCCAGCCGTCCCGACCAATTTATGAATTTACTCTTAATTTAGGTTTTTTTATGACTTTGATCCAAAGATTTTGCATAAGCCAAATCTTCCTTTTTTTCAAGACAAGCAATACGCCCACTAAGATGTTTTTTATAATTTGAAGAAAATAAAGTGAAATAATAGCTCTTATCCTTTGAAAGGTAGTTAGAAAAGAAACTATCATCTTTTGCTCTAGAAAGGTTAGAGTTTAAAAATTGCTTACATGAGCTTGGGTCTCCTGCTTCAAAGTAAAGGGCATATTTATTATTATCTGTGTGTTCTTTAAACACCCCTTCACTATAAGAAGTTATTTCCATTTTTTCTGAAAGATTAGAAAATGAAGATCTATGAATCAATCTAGAATCAAAAATAATGCAATCCCCTGCAGTTATATCTAGATCTATTTTTCTTGAGAATAAATTACCTAATTTTCCTAAAAACTTTCTATTCAATAAGAAAACAGTCAAGGAGTAGGCCCATTGAGGCAATAGATAGCTATAGGGTATTACTTCTATAGAAGAACCATAAGGACATTTCTTGTCTTGTAAATAAATACCTATTTTAAGAAATTTATAGTTTTCTAGATCTAATTTTTTCTTCTCTGGATTCTTAGAGTATTGACTATTTATATCAGCATGCCAACCACCTGTTTTCTTAGACGACATGTTTTTGATCAATTGAAAGTCATTTACGTAATTCCAGTTATCAATAGAGAAAAGTGAATCTAAAGTTGATAATAGCTCTGTATTGAGTTGGATTTGCTCTATAAGGTCAATATTACTTATTGTTTCTTCAAGGTTTAGCATTCTTTTTTGAGGTTTATCTTTGAAGTAATAATCTAATTTATTCCTTATCAGATTTACCTCTTCTTCGCTCAACAGAGATTGTATTAGAACAAAGCCTTTTTTATCTACTTTCGACCAATAATTTGACATTTTTTATCTAGTAAGTAGATCAACTTTATCATAGTGTTAGAGTGCTTAGAACTTCTTAAGTTTGTAGCTCTTATATCTACTAGGCTATATGAGAACTGATGACATTAAGGCTTTAATTTTCTTTGGACATAATCTCTTTTTAAAACTAAAGTAGATATTAGATACAACTGGTTTGGTTAAAGGCATGCTTAAAAAGTTTTTTTTGTTCTCAAGTATATTTTTTGTTTTTTCTATTTGTGCAGCAGAGCAAACATTTTGCAAGATTGAAAACACAAACTCTAGATCAGGAATAGAAAAGATTATTAAGTCTTGTGAGCCAGGAGAGATTCTTCTATGGAAAAAGCTTTCTACCAATTTTAGTTTAGATTTAATAAATAACTATTGTCATAGAGAAAAACGAATAAATGTTACAGATAATTATGCTTATGGTGTTTGTACATTAAGTGATAAAAGTTAAATCAATTTAGACATAAAAATAATAAAGGAGAAAAAAATGGAAACAGTTTTAGTAACTGGAGGAACAGGTTTTATCGGTCTGCACTGTTTACAGCAACTACTTGATCAAGGTTACAAAGTTAGAACAACGATCAGGAGCGAATCTAGAAAATCTGAAGTTATTGATTCGATGAAAGAATTTTCAAAACACCCAGAGAATCTAGAAATATTTATAGCTGATTTATTAGAGGATGAAGGATGGAAAGAAGCCGTAACTGGATGTGATTTTGTTTTACATGTAGCTTCTCCATTTTTCTTAGGAGAGCCAGATAATGAAGATGTTTTTGTAAAGCCTGCAGTAGAAGGAACTTTAAGAGTTTTAGAGGCCTGCAGTGATTCAGAAGTTAAGAAGGTTGTTTTAACCTCATCAATGGCTGCAGTTGGCTATGGTCATGCAAAAGAAAAAAATATATTTAGTGAGGAGGATTGGTCTAAAACTGATGGTGAAATCAGTGCTTATGCAAAAAGCAAGACGTTAGCTGAAAAGGCTGCGTGGAATTATCTAAGAGATTTACCTGAAGATAAGAAATTTAAACTCACCGTTATCAATCCAGTTGCAGTAACTGGACCTATGTTGACTGACGATATTGGCAGTTCAAATGATTTCTTATTAAAACTGATCAATGGGTCTATGCCGGCTTGCCCAAAAATACACATGGGATATATAGATGTTAGGGATGTTGCGAAGGCTCATATTTCAGCAATGACAAATGAACAGACAGACGGAGAAAGGATCCTCTTGAGTGAAAGAGAAATGTTTTTTGCTGAAGTAGGAGTTATCTTGAAAGAAGCAGGATTTGAAAAATCACCAACTAAAGAGATGCCAAACTTTCTAGTAAAATTCATGGCTATTTTTGTAAAAGAACTTAAAGGACTTTTACCTTCACTAAATAGAATTGGAGAAGTGGATAAAACAAAAGCTAAGAAGTTCTTCGATTGGAAGTTGGTTACTACTGAAGAGTCAGTTATAGAATCAGCAAAACAATTAAAAGAAATGGGCTTAATGGAATAAAAAACAATGGAACAACGTATATTTGAACCATTTGGTAAAGTAAGCTCGCTGACCCTTGGAGGAGGGGGTCTGGGTCAGGTATGGGGCTCAACAACTCGAGAAGAAGCTATAGCAACCGTTCAATTAGCCCTGGAAAAAGGCATTAACCACTTAGATGTTGCTCCTATGTATGGAAAAGGAGAATCTGAAATAGTTTTAGGTAAGGCCCTTAGAGAACAAGATCTAAAAACAGTTAAAGTTACTACTAAATGCAGGCTAGGTACCTTGCCTGATGAAGAAGTATTTGATTATCTTCATAGGTCTCTCTCTAGAAGTTTAGAAAGCATGAACCTAACTAGAGTAGATCTTTTTTTATTACACTCTCAGCTTATAGAAGACGGATTCACTTTGGCTAACAATGACGAGTACAAGCTACGTACTACTACAACCTTAAGTTCTTATTTTAACGCTGTCATACCTGCATTCGAACAATTAAAAAAGGATGGATTGATAGGAAGTTGGGGCATAGGAGGGCTTGGCCAACAAAAAGCAGTAATTGCTGCTATAAATAATGAAGTTAAACCTGAAGCTATCCAGTGTGTAATCAATCCATTAAATTCTGCTGGAGCTATTGCTTATGTAGATGATGAATTTAATTCTCAGCAAATTTTTGTCGAAAGCAAAAGAAATGAAATACCTATATTGGGCATAAGAGCAGTTCAAGCTGGGGCACTAACTTCAAAGATGGATAGAGAGCCTCATCCTTCAGGAATGGATAAAAAAGACTTTGAAGATTATGAAAGAGCAGAGTCTTTTAGGGAGTTAGCAAAAGAGCTAAATGAAAGCCCGTCTAAACTTGCATATAGATATGCTCTAAGTCAAAACGGAGTTTCATCTATAATTCTCGGTGTAAAAAATAGAGAAGAGTTAATGGAATGTTTGGAATCTGAACAAAGTACAAGACTTGATAAAGAACAAATTAGTAAAATAGAAGAAGCAATCTCACTTAAAAAAAATTAATTGAAAATCAAAAATAAAAAGAGTGAAACTAAAATTAATTATTCTGGTGTTATTCTCAACTTTAGTTATGGCTAGTGAGAGATTTAGTAATACTAATGGAGTGATAAACGATAAATCACTTAAAGATTTACTTAAATGGAGTTTTACTAACAAAACTCCAAAAAGAGTGAAGATAGAGACCAGCGATGATTGGAAAAATATAACTGAGAAACAAGAGAATTATATCGTCTGGATAGGGCATGCAACCTTTTTAATAAATGTAGAAGGAAGAAATATTCTAACCGATCCTGTTTTTTCCAATAGATCTTCACCAGTGAGGTTTGCAGGACCAAAAAGATACATTCCTCCAGCTATACCTTTAGATAAGCTCCCAAAAATTGATGTAGTTACAGTCAGCCATAACCATTATGATCATTTAGATATAAGAGCTCTGAAGAGTCTTTACAATTTAAATTCAGATACCATTTTTTTAGTTCCTAAAGGAGATAAGAAGCTTCTAGTTAAGAAGGGCATAGAAAATGTTCATGAATTTCTTTGGTGGGAAGAAATACTCATAGATGAGAATGCCAAGTTTACTTTTACACCTGTTCAACATTGGTCAGCTCGCAACTTAAGAGA
>CACOMS010000011.1 GCA_902628375.1 uncultured SAR86 cluster bacterium
GGCAACGGCTATGGATTGGGCAAAACAAATAGAACTATGCTCTCCTATGTCTATAAGAGCTACAAAACAAGTTGCTTACGAGAGCCTTAGTGAAGCTAGTCTAGAAAAATCTTTACAAGGAAATTATTCCGCTGTGGTTGATTTAGTTAAAAGTGAAGACTTTATTGAAGGGCCTAAAGCATTTGCTGAAAAAAGAGCACCAAATTGGAAAGGCAAATAAAATACTTACTAGGTATATTTTTTATACTTTGCTCTATGGTTATAAATTCTAATGAAAAGAATTTTGGAATTGTAGTTCATGGAGGAGCTGGATCTTTTTCTAATATATCAGAAGAAAAAAAATCTAAATATTTATCAGGTATTGATGAAGCTGTTGAAGCTGGTTATGAAGTCCTACTCAATGGGGGATCTAGTTTAGATGCAGTAGAGGTTTCTGTTCGAATATTAGAAGATCTACCTTTATTTAATGCTGGCAAAGGCTCTGTATACACATTAGAAGAAAAGCAGGAAATGGATGCATCTATTATGAATGGTGCTGATGGTTTAGCAGGAGCGGTTTCTGGAGTCAGTATTATTAAAAATCCAATTAACTTAGCTCGAGCTGTAATGGAAAAAACAGATCATGTCATGCTCTCAGGTTCTGGTGCTGAAGATTTTGCTAAGGCTAATGGTATTGAGATAGTTGACCCCTCTTATTTTTACTCAGAACAAAATTTAAAAAGAGTAAGAAAGATGAAGGAAGATGAAAAAATGGGAACAGTTGGAGCTGTAGCATTAGATAAAAATGGAAATCTAGCCGCAGCAACATCAACAGGAGGTAGAACTGGGAAGATGCCTGGAAGAGTTGGAGATTCTCCAATACTAGGTGCAGGAACTTGGGCGCAAAATTATATTTGTGCTGTCTCTAGTACAGGACATGGTGAATTTTTTATGCGTCAACTTACAGCAGCTGATGTGTGTAAATTGATGGAATATAAAGGACTTTCTTTGAAGGAGGCCTCTTATGAGTCGATTGATAAGCTGACAAAATTAGGAGGTGCCGGAGGAATAATCACCATAGACTCAAAAGCAAACGTCTCTATGCCATTTAATACAAAAGCGATGCTTAGAGCTTATAAAACTAATAAACAGAATAAAGAAATAAAGATATATAAAGATTAAATAATATTTAATCTATCTTTTCTGGCATCCAGTCTTCGTATCTTTCTTGTAAACGTTGCATTCCAGAAATCCATCTATCTCTATCAGCACCCTTTCTGTTTATGTATTCTAAAACTTCAGGGTGTGGTGTAACTAAGAATCTATCTTTGGTTATAGCATCTAAAACATCTTCAGCTGCAACCTCAGGCTCAATCATTCCATCTACGCCTGCAACTCCTGGACCACCTGCTGTCATCGCAGTTCTTACAGCTTGAGGGCAAAGACAAGACACACCTATACCTTTTGAGCCATACGTTATTTTTATCCATTCAGCAAAGCTAACCGCAGCAGCTTTAGTGACGGTATATCCAGCAGAACCTATTTGGGTTAATAACCCTGCTGCCGAAGCAGTACTCATAATATATCCTTCACCTCTATCCAGCATTTGAGGAAGAACATTTCTTGCTGCATAAATATGTGACATCACATTTACTTCCCAAATATTTTGCCAATCCTCAGTTTGAACCTCTAAAAAACCATGTACTCCGCCAATACCGGCATTTGAACAAAATATATCAATGCCTCCTGATAAATCATTGGCCTTTTCTATAACCTTAATGATGTCTTCTTCTTTGCCTACATTAGCTTGTACTGCTATACCACCAGTCTCTTTCGCTGTTTCTTCAGCGCCTTCTAAGTTCATGTCTACGGATACAACAGATTTTACTCCTGCATCACAGAACGCATTAGCTAAAGCCTTACCTATACCGCTGGCTGCTCCAGTAACTACTACTCTTTTATCTTTAATATCCATTAACCTAAACCTAACTCCTCTATAGCTTCTTCTCTCATTATTTTTTTGGCAGTTTTTCCAGTTGCAATTCTTGGTAAAGCTTCTGCCTGGAACCACATATATACGGGTATTTTAAATTTAGCTAATTTTCCAGCTAAAAATTCTGATATTTCAGCTTCATTTGTTTCCATACCTGGCTTTAAAGCAATTCTTGTAGCTAGTTGTTCTCCTAATCTTTCATCGGGTACACCAAAAACAGAGGCCTCAGCTACTGCGGGATGTTCTGCTAAAACTCCTTCTATTTCGAGACAAGCTATATTTTCTCCGCCCCTAATAACAATATCTTTTATTCTGTCCTTGATAAATAAGAATCCATGTTCATCTATACAACCTACATCACCTGTTCTAAACCAACCCTCTGAATCAAGTGCTTCATTAGTTGCTTCTTCATTCTTCAAGTAACACCTAAAGTTAGATGCAGACTTAATACAAACTTCACCTAACCCTCCTTGTTCAACTTCTTTTCCTTCCTCGTCTATGATTTTTATTTCATGCACCAATGGTGTTGGGAATCCTGCTGTATCTGGTTTTGAATAGAGAAGTTTTCCACTAGCATTTGTACCTGCTGCGTTGGTTTCCGTTAACCCATAACCTACTCCGGCTGCTTTAGTTGGATGATTCTTTTCTTGTGCTTTAACTTGTTCAGGTGGTCTTGCAGCCCCTCCTCCGCTCAACATAGCTATACTTGAAACATCTATGTCTGGATTATTCTCACTAGTTATCAGAATCTCTTGATTCATTGTTGGAACTCCAGAAAAACTTGTTACTTTGTACTCTTCAATGAGCTGTATGGCTTTAAGAGGATCCCATTTATACATAAGAACAATTCTAGTAGCTGATAAAAGTGATAGTAAGAAATTAGAGTGTGAACCTGTAACATGGAATAAAGGGACAGCTGCTAAAGTACATGGCGATTCAGGTTGAGGGAAAGTTGGTGAATCATCATCGGTTTCAATTTGACCGGCTAGTTGAGCTAAGAAAGCCCAAGCAACAGGAGTATTTATTATTGACCTATGTGTTGCTACAACACCTTTAGGATAACCTGTGCTTCCTGAAGTGTACATGATGCTTGCATCATCTTCTGGTTCTACTTCTACTGAAGGAAATGCTTCATTATCTTGAACTACGTCTACAAAGTTAACGGCATTGGTGTAGCTTCCTGCATCGCATCTAACTGCTATTCTTGGTATATCTTCAACATAACCTTCCATTCTTGATAACCTTTCATCATCAGCAATAACTAGTTTGGCTTCACTATGCTGTATACCATATTCCAATTCCTCTCCTTGCCACCAAGAATTTAGGGGTACAGCTATAGCGCCTATTGAAGTGACGGCCATATAACTAAAGATCCACTCTGGATAATTTCTCATTGAAAATGCAACTGCATCTCCTTTCTTTATTCCAAACTGGTCAATAAGAGCATGAGAAAGGCCTGCAGCTTTATTTAATGTCTCCTGATAAGTATAGGTTTCATCTTCATAAGCTAAGAAATCCCACTCACCGTGTATTAAGGCAAATTGAAAATATTCACCTAAAGTTTTTGGGGCACTCTTGAAAGTATTGTATTCGTTTCCTCTAACATTAACTTTTTCTAACTCAAATAAGCCTTCCTTAGTTAATTCTTTTGCAAGAGACTCTCTACCCTCTATAGTTAAAAATTCTGCTAATTTCATATTTATTTCCCTGTAAAATTTGGTTCTCTTTTTTCCATATAGTGTGCAACTCCCTCTTTGAAATCATCAGAACCAAAGCTTTCCAACATTGATTTCATAGAGCTCTCTAAATTCTCTGAGATAGTTTCTCCTTGGGCATTATAAATTTGCTGTTTCATAATTCTTACAGATCTAGGAGAAACAGATTTTGCTAGATCTTTAGCATATGCAAGCACTTCATCCATAAACTCTTCATCTGAAAAAGCTTTATTCACTATCCCCATATTTTCTGCTTCTTTAGCAGATATTCTTCTTGCCGAAAAAAGAATATCATTTGCTCTTGCTATACCCACTAATCTTGGGAGTATCCAGCCTACTCCCCATTCTGCGATTAAACCTCTTTTAGAAAAAGCACTCGTAAAAATCGCACTTTCTTTTGCAAATCTAATATCACAGTAAAGAGCCATAATAAAACCTACTCCAGCTGCTGGGCCATTGATTGCAGCGATAACAGGTTTAGGAAGCGTTGGAAAATAACTAAAACCACCATCAAAACCTTCAACTTCATTTTTTGCATAATCTCTTTCTTCAGGTCCTGATGAGGCACTGCTCTCACCTTTGCTTGTAGCTGCCAGACCATCCATATCTGCTCCAGCACAAAATCCTCTACCAGCTCCCGTTAATACAATAACTTTAACTTCATCGTCCTTGCAGGCATCATCAAGCCTCTCTCTTAAGCCTGTTCTGATCTCATCGGTTACAGAATTTAATCTGTCCGGCCTGTTCATTGTTACGATAGCTACACCGTCTTGTTTTTCTAGTAATACTGCTTCATTACTCATAATTTCTCCTTCTTAAGCTGTTGATCCACCATCAATTACTAATGTGTGTCCATTAACGAAACTTCCTGCACTTGATGCTAAAAATACTGCTGCGCCTCCTATCTCATCGGGTTCTCCTATTCTTCTTAAAGGACAACTGGCTGTCGATTGTTTTAATATTTCAGGATTTTCCCATAGTGCTCTAGCAAAATCTGTTCTAAATAAACCTGGTGCTATTGCATTAGTTCTTACATTATCTGGACCAAATTCTGCAGCTAAATTCTTGACTAACATAATATCGGCTGCTTTTGAGATATTGTAAGTGCCAATTACTGTACTAGCTTGTAAGCCGCCTATAGACGATACCACGATAATACTTCCATCTTTTCTTTCTCTCATTTCAGGAATTACCATCTGACAAAGAGAATGATTACTTTTGATGTTGTTGTTCATCACTTTATCAAAAGCATCATCAGGAATATCCATCATAGATCCAAAGAAAGGATTAGTCGCAGCATTACATACCAATATATCTATCTGCCCAAATTGATTTCTGGTCTCATCAACCAACATTTGTAGAGCAGTTTTATCTGAAATATTACAAGGTATTACAATAGCTTCTCCATCTGTATCTTTACAAGCCTCGTTTATTTCGTCGGCTGTTTCTTGGCACACGTCAGCTTTTCTACTAGAAACTACTACTTTTGCTCCATGAAGAGCCATTTGCATCGCAATTGATTTACCTATCCCTTTTGATGAACCGGTAATAATTGCTGATTTACCTGTTAAATCGAACATTTCTCCTCCTAAAAAATTTTAGTTTATCCTACCTTTTAAATCTAAAAAATACTAAGGTTTTTAAATTAATTTGGAATGCAATCCCTGGCTAGTAAATAGCTTAGATGTTTACTGTTATCTACTTTCCCCCAAATTCTGCATAATTTAGATCCGTCCGTATGATCAATGAATTCTATGTCAACTACAGTTAATGAATTGATAACTTCATTAGAGTTATCTTTTAAAATGCTATAGGTTCTATTTAGATAAACTTCTTTAGATAAAATAGAAGAAGCGTAATGCATTTGCATACTTTTATCCGTAATAAACATAAAATCTGATGTTCCTTTCCAGGTTGCTCCTTCTATTGGCTGATTTTCACTGCAACTAAGAATAAAGAGTAAAAAAGGAATACTAAGTTTCTTCATTAGATGAATTAGCCTTAAGACTTATAGTTGTACCTTCTATCTTTACTTCATAAGATTTCAGATCTTCTGATGCAGGAGGTGCTAATACAGCACCCGTTTTTAAATCAAAAACAGCACCATGCAAAGGGCAGCTAATCATTGTTCCTTTTATAAATCCTCCACAAAGAGGAATATTGGCATGAGAACAGCGGTCCTCAATAGCAAAGAAGCCTTCTTCTGTATGACAAATAATTACCCTTTCTCCATTCAGATTTACTGATACAGATTGATTTTTTTCTATATCCGTTAAGTCATATACTTCTTGGAAGGGTAAATTATTCATCTATATTTTTGATTCTTTAGCAGCCTTATATCCAACAAACGATAAAACTCCCGCAATAGGGACTGCTGCCCATGCTATTGCAGGCCCTACTATTCCAATACTCATTAATGATCTAACCGCCATACCCCCTACCCAATCTCCACCTCTTGAGACTGCTGTATCAATCATCACAGTAGACTTAAATCTACCTTGAGAATTTAGTCCCGTGTAAATTGTTTCTCTAGTGGGTTTACAAATGCCATACTCAAATACCCTTATACCTATGGTCAAAATCATAACGGTACTTATTACTGGATAGGTTGCATAACTTATAAAGATTATTGCCAACAAAACACCATAGGTAATTAAAACCACTGCAGGTCCTATATTTCGTAAAACAAATGATGTTACAAATAATTGCATTAAAAGAGTCAAAGGAGTGACGAATTGTTCAATTCGTGCAAAAAATGCAGTTCTTTCACAAGAATCTGATGACCAATCATTAATTATTCCAAGAGAGATAAGCCATCCAACTGTCATTAATCCTGTCCAAATAGCAGTATAGATGGTCATTTTAGTAACTAATGAATCTTTAAATAAGCTTTTAAAGGCATCAAGACTAGACCCACCTACTTGTGTGTTTCGACTTTGAGAATTTGTTTTAGATAAACTTCTAGAAATAACAATTGCTATCATTAAGCAGAGAATTGAGAAGAAAATTAAACTTAAAGGACCCAATTCTGATAATGAACCTTTTCCACAAATCTCTGTTGAGAAATAAGATGCAAAACTTGAACCAAAGAAAGCACCAGAAGAACCACCAGCGCTTATTATTCCGAAATATTTCTTTGCTTCTTCACTTTTAAAAATACTAAGCATTTCAACCCAAAATATAGATACAACAAAGAATGAATATACATTGCACCAAACATAAAATACCTTAGCTATTAAGCTCTTAGATTCAATGAAATACCAAGCTGAAATAAACAGTAATAAATTTAATATTAAGAAAGAGTAGATTACTGTTAGAACGTTTTTAGCACTCAATCTAGAAATAATCCAAGAATAAACAGGTATAAGGATAATCATAACTATCAGAACAACACCTAGAAGGCTGGATAAGTCATAAGCGCCAACTTGCACAGCAAATTCATTTCTTACTGGTCTTATTGCATACCAAGAAGCTAAGACAAAAAAGAAAAGAGAAAAACTTTTTAATAAAGGTAAAAAGTTATCGCTATCTATTGAACTAAATAATCTATTAGCAAATTCATTCATTTTTTTTAAAAAGGATAATTATTTAGGCATAATGTTATCAAGAAATAGGTCAATTAAGTTGCAAGCTCAACCATTTATTCTTTTTGGACAGGTTCATATTGTAACCTTATTAATCATTTTATTTCTTTGCTTAGGTATTCCTAAATATTTAAATCGTTCTTCTGGTGAAACGACTAAAAGGTTTGGATATATTCTTGCAGCTCTGCTACTTATCGATTTAATGTGTAAGCCCTACTATTTATCAATATTTGGATATCCCTATCCTAGAAATCTTCCTATACATATGTGCTCACTATCTACAATGTGTATAAGTTTATTTTTATTAACTGAAAAAAAATTCCTATATGAAATTGCATACTTCTGGGGTATTGGAGGTGGAATTATGGCCTTGCTTCAGCCCGATACTCCGCGGGGTTTCCCAGACCTTCAATTTATAGCTTTCTTTTTTGGTCATGGCGGATTATTTTTGGGTATCGCCATAGCCACTTTCGTTATGAATCAAAGACCAACGCACCACTCTCTACTGAAAGTGCTGGGCTTATCATTGATAGTTTTACCTATCATGTATTTGATTAATACAATTCTGGGTCCACCAGCAAACTACTGGTATCTTGGTGCGAGACCTGAAGGGGCTTCAATTCTAGATTTCTTTCCTGATCCACCATTACATATACCTCTTGTGATGGCTTTAGGTATAGTTATGTTTTTTCTACTCTATATACCTTACTGGATTAAAGACGGTGGTTTTACTAAAGGTGCTGAATCAGCAGAGTAGGAACATTTCTTGTATGTGATTTTACTGTGCATACTAAAGTTCCAGGTTTTCTACCTTTTTTGATAGGCGTTACTTCAACACCCTCTGAAATTAAACGTTTATGAGCTTTATCTAAATCTTTCACTGTCCATGCTAATCCCCATAATGAATCTTCAGGATCTTCATCATCTTGGTTGTCTTTTCCAATTACCTCGATAGTGGTTTTATTGAGTCTAAAAAAGAGCATTCTTCCTCCCCATTTTTCTACAAACTGATCTAGACTTAATCTGATTCCAAAAATATCTTTATACAAATCAATAAAACCATGTGTGTCATTTGTGTTTACTACAACATGATCTAGTCTATCAATTTGAGAGTTGTCTTTTTTAATACCAGGCAAAGCCCCTGTTAGATGTTGAATAATGAAAACAAAAAGACCTCTTGTTAAAGTAAAAGGTAAAAATAGATTTTTCCACGTTCTTCTTTGATTAGTTTCAAAATCATCTCCTGCTCCTAGGATAAGTTCATTGGCATCAATTCCATTACTTATTAATTTTTCTCTAAATTCTTCAATATCGTCTGTTCCTAAAACAAGACCAGATAGTCCTTCCCCTTTATCTTTTAGGTTTTTGTTAATCATCTCTGCTCCAATGCCATTTCCTTTTGCAGCCAATAATTCTAGATAAGTATTTTCTAGTGGAAATAGTGCATTGATAGTTCCTAGATCGGCATGTTCACCTATCCAAGTAGGTTTGAAGCCAAAGAACTTTGTGTAATCTTCTATTGCTGACTGAAGATCAGATACTGTAATTACTAAATGGTCTAATCTATCTAGCAAAACTTAACTTATTGCATAAAGAGCAGGATCAGAAGATAGTCGATTAAAATCTTTGATTAAGCTTTCTCCATCTTCAATCCTATTAAATATTGCCTTAAAGTCTTTAGTTCGAAGGTCAACGCTCTCTTTATGCACTTCTTCTCCATGCCAGCGAACTATCTTCTCCCAAAAAGGATCAATAATTTCTTTTCCTTTAATAGTTTTTCCATCTACTGTCTTTATTGTTAAGGTCCTGAACTCAGATACCATTAAATTTAAATAAGCTACATGGATAGCCTCATCCTGTCTTATTCTGGCAATCATCTCTGCTGCTTTAATGGCTTCGTCTTTATTATCTAGAAAAGTTTGTTTTGCTTTTGCCAATTCCATAGAAAAAGAAAAAAAGGACTCTGCTCTTATTTCAATCATTAATACATTGGTTATTAGTTGAAGTATTCCTTCATACTCTAGAGGAATCTGCGGCATATCTCTTTCATCAGCTGGCCTACCTATAGATTCTGGGACTTCCGGAATAGGAAATGCATTTTTCCCAAATAAAAGGTCTCTTGCTGCAAACCACATTTGATCGTGCGCACCTAGCTTACTTTCAGGGTCTCCTCCCTCATCATAACCATGTGCTACAAACAAACCCTCATTCATATGACCTAAACAAGTGCCAGATATATCCTCTTCAATAATATCTTGAAAATCTGGAGCTATAACTTCTGCTAAGGCCCTTCCTCTAGCTTCAATAATTCCCGTTATAGTTAATGAATCCCAAAAAAACTTCCCCTCACCAAGATTAAGAAGCATCTCTGCTTGTTTTAAGTTTGGAAAATTATCGTGTTTAAGAATTTCGACTGAACAATCTAATAGTTCATGACCTTGATTTTCTAAATTCTTTGTCCAAGTATTAACGGCTTCCCATCTTTTAAAGGTTCTAGGCGATATGTAATTTCCCTCTGCACCTAATCCACCATGTAATTCATATCCAGCCATACTATTAGGTTTAGCATAATTGTGTTCTGATAATATTTCTTCTTTTGTATATCTCATTTAAAAAAGTCTTTTATTCTCTGTTTAAGATTATTCCATATGTCTTTAGATTTTTGAATTATTTCAGGTCCTAGTAAAGCTAAACCTGGATACCAAGTAACTTGACTGGCAACATATATACCACCTCCCTTTAGAAATTCTCCCATTGCAGCAACTACTATACCTACTATAGATAAAATGATAGATACTATGATCAATATCCATCCTGTAAATTTCCTTATTTTAGTAAAGTTAAAGTTCATAAAAGTTCTAAATGATATGGACTTATTTATAGATTATTCTTAGAGTAGCTAAATGTACATGAAAAAACTATTTTATTTATTTTTAATTATATTCCTTTCTATAGGATGTCAAAACAACGGAGAAGAAATGAATCCCTTTTTAATAGATTATGACACGCCATACCAAATACCCCCTTTTGAAAAAATAGAGGTTTCACATTATGAACCTGCCTTCGATGAAGGTATGAAACAACACCTAAGTGAAATTGAAGCTATAACTAAAAATAAGGAAGAACCCACATTTGAGAATACTATTGTGCAATTAGAAAGGACAGGAAAGCTATTAGATAAGGTTTCAAGCGTGTTTTTTAACCTTTTAGGAGCAAACACAAATGACCAAATGGATGAACTGGCATCTAAAATAAGTCCAATTTTGTCTTCTCATTATGACCAAATATCCCTAAATCAAGAACTGTTTAAAAGAATTAAAGTAGTTCACGATCAAAGAGAAAACCTAGATTTATCCGTAGAGCAAATGAGACTGCTAACTGAAACTTATAAAGGATTTGTGAGATCAGGAGCCCTTCTAAGTAAAAATTCTATGGAACAGCTAAAAGATATCAACAAAAAGCTCTCTTCTCTTTCAATTAAGTTTGACCAAAATGTACTTAAAGAAACCAATGATGGCTATTCTTTGGTTATAGAGAATGAAGAAGATTTAGATGGGTTACCTCAAGACATAATAGATCAAGCTTCAAATCTAGCTTCATCTATAGGTAAAGAAGGAAAGTGGGTATTTAAACCCACAAGAGTCTCTATGTACCCCTTTTTAACTTATTCAAATAAAAGAGAGCTAAGAGAAAAACTTTATAAATCTTATATTAATAGAGCTGATAATGATAACGAACGTGATAATAAAGAAATTATAGAAGAAACAGTCTCATTAAGAATCCAAAAGGCAAATTTATTTGGATTTGATACTTATGCTGAATATGTTCTCGAAAATACAATGGCAAAATCAACTTCTAGAGTTAATGAATTACTAGATGTAGTTTGGGATCCAGGGTTAAAGAGAGCTAAAAAGGAAGTTGAGGAAATGCAAAATTTAATACAAAAAGAAGGAGGCAATTTTGAACTTGCAGCATGGGATTGGTGGCACTATTCAGAAAAAATAAGACAGCTTAAGTATGATTTTTCTGAAGAAGAAATTAAGCCCTATTTTAGTGAAGATAATGTTCTTAAAGGAGCTTTTGATGTAGCCAATAAACTCTTTGGAATATCTTTTAATGAAAGAAAGGACCTCCCTGTATATAGAGATAATGTAAGAACTTTCGAGGTTTTAGATCAAAACGATGAAGTAATGGGCATCTTCTTTACTGACTACACAGTAAGACCAAATAAAGGAGGAGGAGCCTGGATGAATAGCTTCATTTCTCAAAGTAATTTTGATGGAAAACAAATTCCAATTATAGCCAATACTTGTAACTTTCCTCCGCCAGATAAAAATGGAATTTCTCTTTTATCTTTTGAACAAGTAGAAACTTTATTTCATGAGTTTGGTCATGCTTTACATGGATTGTTATCAGACGTTGAATACCCTAGCCTAGCTGGAACTAGAGTAAGTAGAGACTTTGTAGAACTGCCTTCTCAATTGATGGAGAATTGGGGCAGACATCCAGAAGTTATTAAAACCTATGCTAAACATTACAAGACTGGTGAAACTATTCCTGATGAGTTATTAGAAAAGATTTCTAAGGCTTCAACCTTCAATCAAGGTTTTGCAACAACAGAGTATGTTGCAGCTTCTTATTTAGACATGGCTTGGCACACTATAAAAGACCCTGTAAATGATGCTAATAAATTCGAAGATAGTGTATTAGACGGAATTGGGTTAATACCTCAAATTGAAACAAGATACAGAAGTACATATTTCGGGCATATATTTGCTGGCGGATATGCAACAGGTTATTACAGTTATTTATGGACTGAAGTACTTGAGGCAGATGCTTTTGAACCTTTTAAAGACAATGGTCTCTTTGATAAAGATACAGCTGATAAGCTTAGGAAATATATCTACTCCTCTGGAAATTCTGATGATCTAATGACTCAATACGTAAGATACAGAGGTTCTGAGCCTGAAATTGGACCACTTCTTGAAAAAAGAGGATTAGATAACTTTTAATGACACAAGACTATAAAATTTATGGAGCTGAATTATCACCTTATTCAGTAAAGGTTAGATCA
Organism: uncultured SAR86 cluster bacterium; assembly: GCA_902628375.1. Taxonomy (GTDB): domain Bacteria; phylum Pseudomonadota; class Gammaproteobacteria; order Magnimaribacterales; family Magnimaribacteraceae; genus CACOMS01. The sequence goes on from CACOMS010000011.1 coordinate 12,346, forward strand.
TTTTTTAGGTTTAAAAAGATTCCTCATAAATGGATAATTAGAAACCAATCTAATGCTAAGGATTTCCAGAAGTTTGCAAGATTACCAATAGTACCTCTAGTAGTAACGCCTGATCTTCAGGGCCTTCAAGACTCGACTCCTATCATGGATTATTTTGAAGAAAATTACCCTGAAATTAAGACTAATCCGGAGAGGCAACCACTTAATTTTTTATCATACCTATTGGAAGAGTATTCTGATGAATGGGGAAATAAGCAAATGTTTCACTATAGATGGAAGGATAAAGTTGATCAGAAGTCAGCAGCACTTCGTATAGCTGAAAATAATTTACCCACTTATATTAAATATCTTCCTATTGTGAATTCAATAATGAAAAATCAAGCATCTAAAATAATTCAAAATAGGATGAGTCAGAGGCTTTGGGTTATTGGATCTAACGAAGTTACAGAAAATCAAATCTGTGATTCTTATGAAGAATTATTATCTTTGCTAGAAGCTCACCTAAGCGAAAGAACTTATATTTTTGGAGAGAGACCTTCTTTTGCTGATTTTGGATTATGGGGTCAAATCTATAATTCATGGACAGATCCAACTCCTAGAAAATTTATAGAAAAAAAATATAAAGGAATGCTTCCTTGGATAAATGAAATGATGGACCCAAAAATGAAGGGCGACTTTGAAGTATGGGAGACTCTTTCATCTACACTCATGCCAATACTTAAAGAGCAGGTAGGAAAAGTATTTCTTCCTTGGTCTGATGCTGTTACAAAGTCAATGGAAAAAGAATCTGATGAAGTATCTATATTGATAAAAGGTAAAGAATTTACACATAGTCTTGGGGGACCTCAGAAGTACCATGTTAAATCTCTAAAAGTTTTAAGAAATAGGTTTCAAGAAATCAAAGACCAGGAAGACTTAAAAGATATTCTTAGTGAAGCTAACTGTTTAGAGTATTTAATAACCTAAAATGATCTCAAAAATTAGAAATTTCATAACAAGAAAAGTAGGCTCAAAAATACTCACAAACTGGGTTAGTGAAGAATATTTATTAAATAATAGAGAAGAAAGAGAAAAAAATAGAATATCTGAAAATAGAGGCCATGAAGTTTACTATTTTCACCAACTTAAAGATCCTTATTCTTATCTGGCATGTCAAACTTTATCTGAATTATTAGATATATATAACATTAATCTAAAAATTCTTGTTGTTGGTGAGCCTAATATTATTCACGAACCTGACATGTTTTATGAATACTGCTTTGATGACGCTAGTAGTATCGCGAGTAATTACGGATTAAATGCCTTACCAAGTAAACCTCCTTCAAGTAGTGCAATTAAACTTGGAGAAAGAATACTCCTTAATGAAGAAAATCTAGGTCACGATCTTTTAATTAGGATTACAGAAAAGGTATGGAGTAATGAAATTAAAGAACTGGAAGAACTTTCAAAACATACTCAAGAAGTAGAAAGTCATTTAGAAGAAAATAACCTTAAAAGAAAAACCTTGGGTCACTATCAAGGGGGTGTTTTCCATTATGAAGGTGAAAATTATTGGGGTGTGGACAGATTGTCTTATTTAGAAGATAGATTGGAAGCGCTTGGTCTTAAAAAAAATGACAATACAATTAACAAGGGACCTAAAATAATAAAACGCCCTTCTCCGTTTGAACATGAGGAAGAATTAATACTAGAATTTTTTCCATCCCTAAATAGCCCCTATACTTATATTTCCTTTGAAAGAGTAAAACAGATTGAATTAGATTATCCGGTTAGAGTAATAACTAAGCCTGTACTTCCTATGCTAATGAGAAATATGGAAATACCAAGCTATAAAGGAAAATACATACTGACTGATACAGCTAGAGAAGCTAGAAGGTTGGGAATTAAGATTGGGCCTATTCTTTCACCCTTAGGAAAACCTGCTGAAAGAGCTTATTCACTATTTCCTTGGGTTAACTCACATGGTAAAGGCTTAGATTATATGTATGAATTAATGAAATCCTCTTTCGCAGATGGCGTGGATATAGGAGAAAAAAAATATCTAAAGAATCTTATTAAATCATTAGATTTAAACTGGAAGGAAGCTAGTAAAGAATTAGATTCTAATAATTGGAAGCAAATTCTAGAACAAAATAGATTAGATATGTATGAAGGTAATTCATGGGGAGTGCCTTCTTTTAAGCTGATGGACGAACAAAAAAGCGAAGTTCAAACGATATGGGGCCAAGATAGAATCTGGCAAATTGAAAAATATATAAAAGAAAGATTAAGGAGATAAAAAATGATAACTAAAGGTAGTTATGAGGATAAATTTCAACCAGTAAAAGATGCTTTTGAAGAACTACATAGTTCAGGAAGAGAAACTGGTTCTTCTTTTGCTGTATATCAAGACGGTAATGCGATTATAGATCTTTGGGGTGGATATAGTGATAAAGAAAAAAATACTATCTGGGAGCAAGATACTTTAGCCAATGTTTGGTCCACCACTAAAGGTGTAGCAGCTACTTGCGTAGCTCTAATGGTAGAAAAAAAACTATTGGACTATGATGAAAAAGTAACTCATTACTGGCCTGAATTTGGCTTAAATGGAAAAGAAGACATAACAGTTGGAATGCTTTTATCACATCAAGCAGGTATATGTGGTACTGAAGACGCTGAAATAGAGGACTATTATAATCAAAAAAATATGGCTGACAGGTTATCTAAAATGACACCTATTTGGGAACCTGGAAGTGCTTCGGGTTATCATTCTATGACCTATGGATGGCTTGCTGGTGAATTAGTATTAAGAGTTTCAGGTAAGTCCCTTGGCACTATACTGAAAGAAGAGATCTCCTCTAAAAGAGATATTGATTTCCATATAGGTCTAGATAAATCAGAACATCATAGATGTGCAGAAATGATACCTATGCCAAGAAAAAAAAGAGACCCTAACGAAATAATTGAAATAACTGATGCTCAAAAAGCTACTGCTCTAGGTCCTAATACTCTTAAACATCAGAATACTGCAGCATGGAAAGAAGCAGAATTGCCAGCAGCAAATGGTCAAGGAAGTGCTCAAGGTTTAGCTAAGTTTTATAGCTTAGTTGTACCGCAAGATAAAAATCTTCAAATATTAAATGATGAAACTATTAGTAAGATGACCAAAACTCAAATTGAAAATAGAGATTTAGTATTATCAGTAGTAACAAGATGGGCAGCTGGGTTCATCATGAATAAACATAAAGTTATATATGGACCAGTATCTGAATCATTTGGGCATTCTGGATGGGGAGGGTCTTGTGCATTTGCTGACCCCGTTAATAATGTAGGTGTTTCATATGTAATGAATCAAATGGAAGATAACGTTGCTGGAGACATGAGATCTGTGCAATTGATAAATAAATTTTATGAATGTCTAAAGGAAGACTAATGGAAAAACAATTAAATAATAAAGTGGCATTGATTACTGGAGGTACCAGCGGTATAGGAGAAGTCACAGCAAAACTTTTTATTGAGAATGGAGCTAAAGTAGTTATTGCCGGTAGATCAGAAGAAAAAGGTAAACTCATAGCTGATTCATTAGGTGAAAATGCTTTATACATAAAGACGGATGTATCTATAGAAGAAGATATTAAAAATAGTATAGATTTCACTACATCTTCTTTTGGAAAATTGGATATCCTATTTAATAATGCAGGAGGTCCTGTCGGGGCACCCTTAGATCAACTTACTCAAAAACATATAGACTACGGTGTTCACTTACTGCTTTCTAGCGTCATTCTGGGTACAAAATTTGCCATAGAACCTCTTAAGGATAATGGAGGTGGAAGTATTATCAACAATTCAAGTATAGCAGCTCATAGATACAGACAAGGAGATCCTCTTTATTCAGCACTTAAAGCTGCTGTGTCTCATTTTACTCGTATATCAGGTATTGATTTAGCTCCTCACAATATACGTGTAAATGCTATCTCTCCTGGAGCCATAGCTACTCCAATATTTTGGGGAGGTTCACAAAGAGCAAATACACTGTCTGATGATGAAAATGAGAATAAATTAACAAAATTAAAGGGAAACCTAGCTAAAGCTGTACCTCTGAAGAGAACTGGCCTACCTGAAGATATTGCTAATGCAGCAATTTATCTAGCAAGTGATGCAGGAAATTTCATAACTTGCCAAGATATAATTGTTGATGGTGGAAGAACCGGAATGTTTGAAGAGCCTAATTAGTAAACTCAATCATCAATTGCTCCATAAACTAAGGCTTCAAAGTCTGCTCTTAGTGGCCATGGACTTCCGAGAAGCTGGGTCATAGCTACAGCTACTAGTTCTTCTTGAGGATCTATCCAGAATACAGTTGCAGCCGCTCCACCCCAAAAATATTTTCCATTCGAACCATATTGACCAGCTAATCCAGCATCTTTAACTACTCCAACAGTAAGTCCAAAACCCATACCTTGAGGATATTTTGGATTGTTAGTTATAGATTTATTTAAATGATTACTAGACATTAGTTCTACGGATTTTCTGCTGATTATTCTAGTTTTTCCTTTTGAACCTCCATTTAATAGCATTTCTGCAAAAGTTAAGTAGTCTCTAGTAGAAGAAACTAAACCCGAACCCCCGTCAAAAAGACTGGCCTCTTGTAAATAGGGACTATTGGAAGCTGGATCAACCAAAACCATATTTCTATTTTTACTTAATGACTTGCTTAACTCTGGAGAAAGTCTCCTTACGCCTCTAGGTGACGCATATAGGTTCGTAAATCTGTCTGCCTTACTTCCAGGAACATAGAAAGAAGTATCATCCATTCCTAAAGGATCAAAGATTCTTTCTTTAAGAAAATTATCAAAAGTTTTACCAGAAGCTCTTTCTATAACACAACCTAATATATCCATACCCATGCTATAAGTATATTTTTCCCCCGGCTGATGCATTAAGGGAGCTTTACTTGCTAAAGCAGCTGAAAATGAACATATATCGGGAAAAGCTTTGGTTGAAGTTGCAAACGAATCTAATCCATTCTTTGCTAGAGAAATATTGTCTATGAAGAAATAAGGGGATAGTTTATTTTCTTCATATATTTTTTTTAGTTGTTTATTGGCAGTAAATGAATAAGCAACACCTGATGTGTGAGTAGCTAAATCTCTAATTGTTATTTGTTTTTTTAACTTAACCGTATCATAAGTGCCATCCTTATTTGCCTTCATTACTTTTGTTGTAGCGAATTCAGGTATATATAAGGAAACTGGATCATTTAAACGTACTTTTCCTTCCTCTAAAAGAATCATTAATGCAACTCCAGTTACTGGCTTTGACATTGAATAAATTCTAAATAGAGAATCTTCTTTAAGAGGGATTTGGTTTTCAACATCTGAAAAACCTTGAACTTCAAAATGGACCAAATGTCCTTTTCTAGAAACAGCCGTTATAAGTCCTGGCAGCCTCTGTTTATCAATATATTTAGATAGATTGGGTGCTATTTTATCTAACCTCTCAGATGACATTCCGGCTTTCTTAGCTTCATAGGAAGCAGAAACAAAGGTGGATAAAGATAAAACAGAGATTAGGACTAATTTACTGATGTTCATTTATGTTTTTACTCCATTTAAAAAATAATAATTAACAATCTTTGTATTAACCAAAAAGAACCTATACCACCTAATATATAGGAGAATAATTGAAATATCATCTTATCTAATGAGGCTTTTTTAACTAACCATAAAAATAAAACAACAAAAGGAATTAAAAGTAATTGTCCTGCCTCAATTCCTAGATTAAAGAAAAGTAAAGATAAAAGAATATTGTCTTCAGAAAAGCCTATCTCTGATAATGCACCAGCAAAACCCAAGCCATGAATTAATCCAAATCCAAAAGCAATTAACCATGGCGTTTTCTCATAACCCTTTTGTTCTAAAATTTCTAAGGCCATGTAGACAATGGTAAGGGCAATAATAGCTTCAGATGCAGATTGAGGTAAATTGACTAATCCATATACAGATAAGCCTAAAGTAATACTATGAGCTAAAGTAAATGCTGTGATTGTTTTTACAAGAGTTAGCCAACCCGAAACTAAAAATATCAACCCAACAACAAATAGAATATGATCAATTCCACTTAAAAGATGTTCTACACCAAGAACAAAATAACTTGTTGGATATCTGCTCTCCTCTTGAGGAACTAAAACCTGAGAACTATTAACTGTTGATAGTCCTTCATAAGATGACCCATCTAAATAATCGATACTAATGAGAGCATCTATCATTCTAGATAGACCCTTAATTTGAATACTTTTTCCCTTTAAACCTGTATCACAATCAATAAAAGATTTATCTACTAGATACTTTCCTTCAAGTTTACGAAGACCTTTATCGTATTCCATGCAAGATTCAGGAAATACAAGTCCTCCTTCTTGAATACTATTTGTAGGATACTTCCATAAAACCTTAAACACATCCGTTTCTGTTTCTTCCAAATAAAGTCTGGCAGGATTTAATTCATGTGTAAGCAGGTAGTTACAAGAAAATAAGAAACTTATAAGTAAAAACTTAATTCTCATGTTTTATCTATCAGACTCTATGACTACGTTATATTTTTCTTTTAAGGACGCTAGATAGTTATCTTGATTCTTCTTATTTTTTTCTGCTAAGAAATCTGTAATGACAAATGACTTTGCTTCTTCAAAGTCTAACTGTTTTGAATCAGAAGAATTAATTAGAATCACTAAATGATCTCCATAGGATGATTTTATAGGACCATGCCATTTACCAAGTTGGAGTTTAACCAATGCTTCAGAAAATTTATTTCCAAAATCTCTTGTTATTTCTTTTTTTGTTCTATTTACAAAGTTTTTTCCTAACATGAAAGGCTCCCCTCCTGTAGGCTCAGATCCATCTTGTAACTCAGATAAAGAAGTTTTTGCTCTTTCTTCGCTGCTTGGACTAAAGGAAAAATAAATCTGAGAAAAGGTATAAAGTTCTTCTATTAAATATTTTTCTTGGTTCTCTTCATAATATTCTACTAACGATTCTGTAGTAGGAGTAATAGGTTCAAGACTGTCCCTCAAAAACATTAATTTCTGAGCTAGTCTTCTTTTTACAATAATGTCGTTTTTATCAAGGCCTAATTTAACTGCTTCCCTGTATAAAATTTCTTCTTCTACAAGCTGATCAATAATTCCTCTAATATCTTCTTCTCTAGGAGGTCTTCCGACTTGTTCATTCCAGTTTTTAATAAGAACCTGTATTTCATCATCGTAGATGGTGATTACATTCTCATCTTCATTTTCATTGAAAGAGTAATCAAATAAGTAGATTAAAAATCCAATTAAGAAAAAGGACAAAACCTTTTTATTCATTACGTTAGATTTTAGTTTTCTTTAGGTGTATACCAAATTGGAGAAGACCATGCCCTCTCCTGAATAGTTGCCTGAAGATCTGGCCTTGGTTTATGACCGTTTTTAATAGCGTCCCAAGTTGACCATCTACAAGAAGGGTTTTCTAAGACTCTTACATAATAAAATGCTTTTTCATTTTCATTAAAGTCTGGATCTTTCCATACAACTTTAAGTTCAGAAGATCCCCTATCTGCGCTTACTGAACAATCAGATAAGTTAACTTTTGCTCCATTATCAGGGCACCTATGTGTAATTGGATCTGGACTTAGCCCATCAGAGCAAGAAACGTCGTATACCTGCTCATTTGGTTTACCTATTGGCATTTTACTGACTGAACCTTTTACAATTTGTATACGCTGCAGAGCTCCACCATTTGCATCTCGAATAGCCCATACTAAGAAATTTGGAGAATTTTCAGAAGTACCAACTATATCTCCTCCCATAGGAACTCCTTTTGAATAGGCATCCTTAATCATAGTTTTAGAATTTAATATGGATTCATCTATATCTTCAGAAGCAAAAAATCTTAATTTTATTCTTGTTCCAGAGGTTGCATATGTTTCTTTTCTTCTAAAGGCACTAAAGATTGAGTCTCTAGTATTTTCTTCTGCCCAAACCACAGCTAAACCTGAAGCCCCCCATTGCTTAAAAACAGTATCGTTATAATATCTATCGCCTATTTTTTTAACGCTTATTTGTCTCAGATCAACATTAGCTAACAATTCTGCATTTTCCGGTGTTAAAGGCACTGAACCTCTTCCTTCTGGTGTTCCATCTAAAATACCTACTTTAGAAGTAAAATCAGCTTCATTATCTGAAATAGCTGCTGTATGAGTGTCGCTAGCTCCAACCATACCAAATTTATAAGGATTCCCCCTTCCTTCTTCTTCCATGCCTAATCCATCTAAGTAAGCTTGTCTTACATAACTACCAAAAGGTCTACTGTAAGTACTCACGCCAACTCTTTGATCCATAATCTCAAAATCAGCCCATTCATCATTAGGAGATAAAAGAGGATGAGTTTCAGATGTTCCTTTAACTTGAGTCATTTCAACTAAAGGTTCATTCCTCATCCTAAATTCAGCATATTGATTTCCCATAGGAAATCCTGCCCAATCTTCTACTTCAAACATCTGTCCATTAGAACCATTAGAGTTATGAGGAATTGCAATGGTGTCCACACCCTTCTCTCTTAACATTTCCATCCAAGTCCATAAATCTTCTGGGTTTAAAGACTTTAAGCGTGAAAAAGGCTCTTTAGTAAATTTATTCCCATTGAAAATTACGTTTCTATGTAAATTAGCACCCTCATGAGGAGGATATCCTCCTAATGCACATGCGGCAGGAGCTCCAGATATCAAACACCTTGTCATAGAGGCGCTATCGGGTATATCTGCAGATCTTGTAGTTGATGAAGTATATTCATATGCAACAAAGGTAGTAAATTTTCCAGGATTATTATGTTCTTGTGCGCTCCTTATAATATCTTGCCAAGCAGACCTGTGAGCATCAAGATCATATAAAGTGGTTCCTAAAGCCTGGTCACCTCTTATACCTGCTTTCAATCTAGTCCAAAAATTAGAATATACATTTACATTTCGGACGTAACTTTGAAATAGGTTACCTCTCTGAGGTATAGAGTCAGTCGTAAGGTTTTCAGGTAAATTGATATTATGAAAGGGTTCAGTACCTTTTATACCATTTTCAGGATCTGCCCACCTTTCAACCTGTCCTAAAAGAAAACCATGGTCGGTCACAGCATAAAAATCTAAAGGGACTCTTAATTTCATATCGTAACCTAAAGCATGCTGAATAGTATCCCCTTTTGCGTATCTATAAGCGTCATCAGGACTAGCTGTTGTTCCAAAGATATGTGCATCAAACGAGTGCTTTGTATGAACATGTAAATCTCCGAAATAAGCGTTTCTCTCAGTACTAAAATCAGAACTTGAGCCACTTACATATTCAGATTTGTCTAAATTAGAATAATCATCTACATCATTTGCATCATTGCAACTGACTATAAAAAGTAGCACAAAAAAACTTGTAAGAACCTTTATAGAATTCATCCTAACTCCCCCAATTAAATTATTTATCTGACGTATTTATATCAGATTCAACAAGGAATGCATAAATTTTTTAAATCGGTTATTTTTAAACGTCTTCGGGAAGGATATTCCTAAGAGCTTCTCCTTCTGGTGGTATATACCAAATCGGTGATGACCAAGCCCTTTCTTGTATTGTGCTCTTCAAGTTAGGTCTTATAGGTGTGCCATTTTTTATGGCATCCCATGTTGACCACCTACAAGTAGGATTTTCTAATACCCTTACATAATAAAATGCTTTTAGTGATGGATCGAACTCTGGATCTGACCATATAGCCTTAATTTCATCAGAACCTATGTTTTTACTTATCTTGCAAGTTTTTAAATCTACTTTAGCTTTTGTTTCTGGACATCGATGACTAATAGGATCTGGTTTATTATTTCCAGAGCAGCCTATGTCAAAAATTTGTTCATAAGGTTTACCGCTAGGCAATACCCATCCTTTTATAATTTGAACACGATCTAACGGAGCTCGTTTGGCATCTCTTATTGCCCAAATGAGAAAATTTGGTGTTTTGCCATCTTGATGAAGAAGGTCGGAACCCATAGTAACCCCTTTTTCATAGGCAATACTGATTAAATCCTGACTATCTAATATTGAATCATCAAAACTATATCCAGAAAAAAATCTAACTTTAATTCTACTTCCAGTTGTTGCAAAAGTTTCCTTCCTTCTAAATGCATTATAAATAGCTTCTCTTGTATTTTCTTCGGCCCAAACTGCCGCTAAACCAGAAGCTCCCCATTCCAAAAATCCTGAATCCATAAATTCATTTCCATCATATTCTGAGGTGTCTGGAAAAATGATATTCAATCCACCTAAAAGTGCATCTGCTACTTCATCTTCTAAAGGAACAGATCCTCTTAATTGAGGTGTTCCGTCAATAATTCCAACCTTTGAGTGATAATCAGCTTCGTCGTCTGATATAGCTCCTGTGTGTGTATCGCTCGCGCCAATTAAACCGAACTTATAAGGATTGATATTAACCTCGGCCTCTAAAGAAAGTCCTCTTAAGTAAGCATCTCTTACATAACTACCGGGAACAGAAGAATAGAAAGGGGATGCAACTCTATTATTCATGATCTCAAAATCAGCCCATTCGTCATTTGGTGACAATAATGGATGTGTATCTGATGTGCCTTTAACTTGAGTAATTTCCACTAATGGTTCATTTCTCGATCTTTGTTCAGAATATTCCAAAGTTAGAGGATTACCTGCCCAATCTTCTAGTTTAAACATTTGACCATTGGAGCCATTTGAATTGTGAGGTATAGCCAAGCTTTCTACTCCCTTTTCTCTTAATCTATCCATCCAATTCCATAAATCTTCGGGATTCATAGAATCTATTATTGAAAAAGGTTGTATGGGAGCATTTGAGTCTTTAAAAATTACATTTCTATGAAGATTACTCTGTCCTGGACCAGAGGATGTAAATTCATAAGCTATAAATGTAGTAAATTTACCAGGTTCATTATGCTTTTCTGCTGCAAAAGCTATGTCCTTCCAGGCAGATTGATGAGTTGCTCTATGAAAGGCCCTAGTTCCATAAACAGTATCTTTCTGGAGATAAGCCATGAGAAGCTTAAAAGGATTTTTTGAAGGTGTAACTAATTCGTTAGCTATTAAATTTCCAAAAATATTAGATCTTCTAGGAGTTGTATTAACGTTTAAATTTTCTGGATTATTTAAACCATGTAGATCTTTAGCAAAATCTAATTTACCAGGGATAGAGTTAGGATCACTATAAGCCTCCAACATACCTAGCCAAGCTGCATGGTCAGTTACAGCATAAAAATCTAGAGGATCTTGTAGTTTCATCTCAAAACCTAAAGGATGGTTTATAGGCTTACCTTTGGCATAAAGGTAAGCTTGATCTGGTGAATTTGTAGTTCCAAAAATGAAGGCATCAAATGAATGTTTTGTATGAACATGAAGGTCGCCAAAATATGCGTTCTTATTTAAATTGGCTACTTCGCTGGAGTATTTTGATTCTTTATTATCTACTAAAGAAAAATCTTTAGTTTCATATTTTATAGATAAAATTTCACTGTAACCTAAGATCCATATTGTAAAAATCAATATGCTTATTGATATCAAGAAGGATCTTATTTTAATTAATTTACTCATAAAAGAATTGTATAGATTGATAAAGAATTGACAAAAAGATTAAATACTGTATATTTATACAGTATGAATGATTTATATAGTAAAAACAGGCCTTCTGGCAATCCTATGGCTATAAAAAAGGCTGTTTATACCGGACAAAACACCTTATACCAAAGTATGTGGATAGATAGGTTAATAGTTTCTTTGTATGTGATGTTATCATCTACTCTATTAGTAATCTCTCTAGGGATCGTACTTGGAATAAGTGGTTAAGAAAAAAAGTATAAATAGAAGAAATCCAGTAGCAAAAAATTCTGGAAAATTTAATAAAGCCAAAGTCTTTAGAGATAAAACTAAATATTCTAGAAAAGATAAAGATCCAGATTAAATGTATTTCGAAAACATTTTAATCAATTATTGGATTTTAATAGGTTTATTAGCCTTCTTTGTACTTTTATTTATTCCAGCACCTTACGGAAAATTTGCTAATAAACACTCAAAATTTCTTATACCGTCAAGAACAGGCTGGATACTTATGGAAATTCCAGCTTCTCTTATAACAATAATTTTTGTATATATTAATTTCCAAAATTTAAATTTAATCCAATTATTTCTCTTTTTTTTATGGAACCTTCATTATTTACATAGAAGTTTAATTTGGCCTATAAGAGCTAAGATATCTCACAAAAAGATGCATGTATCTATAGCTTTACTTGCTTTCCTTTTTAATTTAATCAATGCAACTTTACAGTCTTATTGGATTATTTTTATTGGTACCTATGAACAAACTAGCATCATTTTCTATTTTGGATTTTTAATATTTTTTGTAGGTATGTATATCAATATTAAGTCTGACAACATACTCATGAATTTGAGAACAAAAAATGAAGATTATGCTATACCTACTGGTTTCTTGTTTAACAAAGTAAGTTCTCCGAATTATTTAGGAGAAACAATAGAGTGGCTAGGTTGGGCACTACTTACCTTTAATTTTGCAGGTTTTGTTTTCTTTATTTGGACCTTATTCAACTTACTACCCAGAGCAATTTCAACTCATAAATGGTATCTATCAGAGTTTAAAGATTATCCTAAAAATAGAAAAATATTTATACCTTACATATTCTAATTTTTTCTTGTTAATCGCCTTAAGTGACACTATCCTTATTAATCTTAAATTTCTAATTAGGAGAGAAATATGGATCTGAATTATGGACCTGAATACGATGATTTCAGAACTGAGGTTAAGGCTTTTGTTAAGGCAAACGAAGACATAAAAGTTACAGGACCAATGAGAAGTGAAAGCAGAATTAACTGGCAGCAAACTTTAATAGACCATGGATACTTTGCAAGATCTATTCCCAAAGAGTACGGGGGATATGGAGGGGATATGGATATTATTAAGCTTAGAATAATAGCTGAAGAATTTGCTAAATCTCCTATTCCTAAGCCTATGGGAGGACAAGGAATTCAAATGTTAGTACCAACGTTACTTGAACTAGGAACTGAAGAACAAAAAAAAGAATACATAAAGCCAACCCTAAGAGGAGAAATTATATGGTGTCAGGGTTATTCTGAACCCAATTCAGGAAGCGATCTGGCCAGTCTTCAAACAAAGGGAGAGTTAATTAATGATGAGTGGGTAATTAATGGACAAAAAATATGGACCAGCACTGCTCAATTAGCACAAATGTGTTTTTGTTTAGTTAGAACAGAACCAGATGCTCCGAAACATCAAGGAATAAGTTATTTGTTAATTCCTATGGATACTCCTGGTATAGATAGAAGACCTATAAAACAAATGACAGGTGATTCAGATTTCAATGAACTCTTTCTTACGGATGTAAAAATCCCTGCAACAAATATTGTGGGAAAAAGAGGAGAAGGCTGGAAAGTTGCTAATGCAACTTTAGGTCATGAAAGAGGCTCTTTAGCTGACCCTAATGTCACATTAAATAGACTTAATTCTCTTATAGAATTAATGAAATCAGAAACAATAGATGGCCAAAGAGTAATAGACAAACCTGCCTTTAGAGATCGATTATTAAGTATTCAAGGAAGAGTTCTAGCACAGCAATCTAATGCTTTAAGAATTCTTTCTTCTCAGATAAATCCAGAACAAGAAGCTACTCTTTCTAAGTTTATTGTTAAGTTACAAGGAACTGAATTACGACATGAACTAGAAGGTCTTGCTATAGATGTAATGGGCGAAATGGGAACCCTTTATGAACAAAGCCCCCATTTAAGAGATGGCGGTATATGGCAAATGCATTACATGTATTATTTAGGTTTAATTATTGGTGGCGGAACCAATCAAATACAGAAAAATATAATCAGTGAAAGGGCTTTAGGTATGCCGAAAGAACCGAAGGTTCAAGGAGCTTAAAATGTATTTTGGATTATCAGAAGAACAAAAAAGTTTAGAAGACAATATAAAGAAGTATTTAGATGATAACGCTTCAATTGAAATTATAAGATCGGTTGTCGAAGGAGATTTAGACAAAGCTAACGAGATACATAGAGGATTAGTGGATTTAGGTATTAGCAGTCTAATGGTTCCTGAGGAATATGGAGGTCTAGGTTTAGATATGCTTTTTGCTACTGTTGTTGCTGGAGCATTGGGATATGGAACAGCGCCTTGTCCTTATGCAGGTGCATATGTAATGGCTCCTTTAGCTCTATCTATAGCTGGAAGTGACAAACAAAAAGAGGAATGGTTGCCTAAAATAGCAGGCGGTGAAGCATTAATAGGTGTAGGAATATCTGAATATATAGGTGCTAGAGAAAATGCTGGTATTGAATTTTCTAATGATTCAGTTTCAGGAAGGTGTTTATTTGTTATAGACGGCATTAATGCAGACGCTTTCATAGTTTCAAATAAATCTGGAGAATTGTTTTTAATACCTTCAGATTCTTCTGGAATAGAAATTGTAGAATTAACTACAGTAGATAAAACTAGAACTTCTATAGAAATTATATTTAAGAACGCTAAGGCAGAAGTTCTTCCTGGCTCCTCAGATAATAAATCGGCAGCAGATAAAGTTGTTGATGCAGGAAGGCTTATGCTTTCAGCTGATACTGTTGGAGCTGCACAAGTAATGTTAGATAAGTCTGTAGCCTATGCTTTAGAAAGAAAACAATTTGGAAGATTAATTGGTTCCTTTCAAGCTGTTAAGCATATGTGTGCAGAAATGGCAGCTGAACTTGAACCTTGTCATTCTATGGTATGGCATGCTGCTCATTGTCTAGATAATGTCCCTGAAGAATCTAGATTAATGGCTTGTCATACTAAAGCTCATGTATCAGAAGTTGGAAAACAGATATCAAAAACAGCAACTGAGGTTCATGGAGGAATGGGTTTTACAGATGAATTAGGACTCCATTATTGGTTTAAAAGAATTGGTCTTAATAGACAATTGCTTGGCTCTCCTGAATTAATCAGAGAAGAGGCTGCAAAATTACAAGGGTTTGATCAGTAGTTAAAGTTTATAGAAAGACTCAGCAGTCTTGTAGAACAGTAAATCTTTTTCCTCTTGGGTAAATTCATAAGCGATCAACTTAAAGGCGTTCCATAATGATCTGTAGGAAATAGATCGTTTATCTACTGGAAAATTACTTTCAAACATACAACGTTCTGCTCCAAATTCTTTTATTGAGTGTAAATAGTAGTCTTTATGTTTCTCGTATAACTCTACAGAGGAAGCGGGAATCTTGCGTTTATGCCAACCCCACCCATTAATGGGCATGGCCAATCCTCCTAGTTTTAAAAAAACATTTTTATTCTCTGCTAGCTCACTTATATTATCTTTCCATAATTCATAGACTTCTTCTCTTTTGTTAGTATAAGGACCTATACCTAACGGACCCCCAAAATGATTTTGGACGATTTTTAGATTGGGAAATAATTGAGCCAAGCTACTTAATTCTCTAATTTGAGTATGATAATTCCAAGCATCAAGTGTTAAGCTCAGAGAATCTAATTCAGATACACCTTTCTGGAAATTCTCGTTTAGATATATATGTCTGATTGGATTTGAATGAGAATTTCTAATTTCTTCACTTGGATCCCAGGAGGCTCCATGTCTTATCCCTTTAAATAAACCCTCTCCTACATCTATATGAGCTTGTAAGATTTCTTTAACAGATGATCCTAGCATCATATCTGCATGCCCTACTATCCCTTCAATTTGAGTAAAAGTTTTTTTTCTTTTGGCTTCTTTACTAACTTTAAGTACAAATTCAGTTTCGCCTACTGGTGCATATTCTTTAGATGTATCTTCTAGATAACCTTGTCCACATTCTACAAATATAGATTTAATGATGTGATGACCACTATTAGTATCTGACCAAAAATCTTCTAGTAAATACCTAAAGGAGCTAGAAGTTCCTTCAGTTCTTGATGGACCTGGCCATAGGTGATGATGAGGGTCAATTATTCTTTGATTAGGGTCTATAACCTCTTCTTCTATCTGATTTAACCAATCATTTAAATCTTCTTTCATTTTAAAGTTTTAAGATCTGGCCCAAGTGAAAGTTTTAACTAACTTTTCTACCTCTCCACCAGCGCCACCTTTCTTAAAATCTTTATGACCTAGAAAATCATCTCTTCCTAATAATGTGGAAAGTTCTTTTGGTTTGTCTTTTAACCACTCTTCATCTAAGTGGTCATAGCTTTCAACTGGTCTTAAAGCTAACCTGCAAAAAGTAATATGGATAACGACCCTATCACCTTCTAGTTTCCTAGGATAATTACTATGCCAGACTGATCCATCCCACATAGCTAAGGAACCGGATGAACACTCAATTGGTATAGCTCCTTTCTGTTCAACTATTTCATCTGGTAAAGGATGCCTTCTCTTTTTATGTGAACCAGGGATTACTTTAGTGCAACCTCCTTTTTTGGTGAAATCATCCAAAGCCCAACAAACAGTAAATAATTGATTGTGGATAGGAAAAGGTGCAGGAAACCAATTTTGATCTGCATGAAGACCAATTTCATTAGCTCCCATTGGTCTTATCGATGCAATAATTTGAGATAATAATGCTCCCTTACCGCACATTACCTCTGCCATAGCTAAAAGTCTGGGATTTAATACAACTCTTTCAAATATTGGATGCCTTCCCAATAATATTGAAGCCGCATAACCTTTAGATACTCCTTCTGTCTCTTTAGCCAATTCAATGCACACATTTCTAAGTTCTTGATTAAATTCTTCATTCTCTCCTGAATGAGTTATTGCATAACCATTATTCTTGATATCACTTACGGCCTTTTCTAACTCCAAAGTGTTTAGTTTCTCCTGGAATTCTTTAGTAAATACAAAAGGCTGAATACTGCTTAATGTTTCTTCTTGAATATCTTTTCCCATAAAAATTATCCTAACCTAAAAATTTACTCTTTCAAATAGATATCAATAAATAAGAAAAATAAGTAACATAAGTAGATAATGAGTAAAACTACAATTCTTATCTTTTTAGTTTTTTTTACTTCTCTATATGTAAATTCAGGTGAAAAATTAACTATAGGATTTGGGTCTTGTCTGCATCAAGATCACCCACAAGAAATCTGGAATCCTATAAAAGAGGAACAGTTAGATAGATTTTTCTTCTTAGGAGACAATGTTTATGGGGATTCACCTTTAGGCCACCTGATTAAGATGAAAAAGGCATATAAGACACAAAAGGATTCCTTACCTTTTTGGCTTAATGATATTTCTGTAGATTCTATTTGGGACGACCATGATTTTGGTAAAAATGACGGAGGAAGAACTTATAGATTAAAAAAGGAGGCTCAGGAATTGTATCTAGATTTCTGGGAAATTCCTGAATCTGACCCTAGGTCTATTCGAGAAGGTGTATATTTTGAGAAGAAAATATCTCATAAAAATATGACTATACAATTAATTGGCCTTGATACCAGATATTTCAGGTCCGATTTAAAGGGGCCAAAAGGAAATTATGAGAAGAATCTAGACCCTAAAGCTACTGTATTGGGAAAAGATCAATGGAATTGGCTTAAGAACAAAATAAAAGAAAAATCTGATCTAACTCTTATAGCGTCGTCTATTCAAATTCTTGCAAAAGATCACCCTTATGAAAAATGGGAAAATTTTCCTAAAGAAAGGGAAAAGTTAATTAATCTTATAAATGAAAGTAAAAAAAACATAATCTTAGTTACAGGAGATAGGCATAGAGGAGGAATATATAAATTAGATAATTTATACGAATTAACCGCTTCTTCATTAAATAGACCTGGTGGTAATTTTAAAGAATCAGATAATCTGTTAATAGGAAATACTTATAATCAAATGAATTATGGGATACTAGAAATTTCGGAAGATAAAGTAGAAATCTTTCTAAAAGATATTAATGGTAATATTCTTGAAAGCGAAATTTTAGATATATAAAGAATTTAAACAGAATATTTAGGTTTAGATATTTTCCATAAGGGCGGTTTCTCACCCTCTCCTATCCATAGAAAATGATGACAAACCATATTTGGATCGACATATTCGGGTGTCGCAATAATAGTTAAATCATTCTGCTCGCAGTATGTTTCAATTTCCTCTATTGAATCAGCGAACAAGTAGACTGGTTCTTTATCTCTATCTCTGGTTGTTGCAAACTTTGTCATAGTAAATTAACAATTAAAAATAATATGGTTGGAACGATTAGACAACCTAATCCAGTATAAAAAGTAGCTGTCATAGCACCATAAGGTACTAATTTAGGATCAGTTGCTGCTAATCCAGCAGCTACTCCGCTATTTGTTCCCATTAAACCCCCATATATTAAAGCAGACCTTGGATTATTTAAACCAACAAATGGGGCAAAGAATGGAGTTGTTACCATAACTAAAATTGACTTAATTATGCCCGCTGCAATACTAAGAGTCATAACTTCTGAAGAAGCACCTAATGCCGTACCCGTTACTGGCCCAACCAAGAAAGTAACTGTTCCTGCTCCAATTGTAGTAATGCTAACAGGGTCAGTATAGCCAAAAATAACTGCTACACATGCACCTATGGTAAAAGATAAAATTACTCCTATAAATAAAGAAAATATTCCTGCAAAGCCAGCTTTCTTTAATTCTTTCGTATCTAATCCGTAGGCTGTAGCTACAATAGCAAAATCTCTGAACATAGAGCCTCCAAGAATAGCCAATCCAGAGAATATAGTTATATCTGCTAATCCTTTAGTTCCTCCTGTTGCTTTTCCACCCAAATAAGCCAGTGAGAGACCTATAATTATTGCTATAGCTGAACCATGAAATTTACCGTTAGTAAATTTATTAGATATGAAGTAAGAAATCCAAATAATACATCCCACAAACAAAAAAGCTGTTATGACTCCATTTCCAATAAATACAGATTCTATTGATTGAAAAAAATCCATTACTTACCTATTTTTGAGATGAGAGGAATCATTAAAAAGGATATAAATACTGCCAGGCTTCCACCTATAATAGCTATCATCCCACCATCTATAGCTGCAATTACATTTTGTTTAGCAGCCATTGCAACAACTATAGGAATATAAATAGCACTCCAAAAAGTAATTCCTTTTTCACTAACTTCTCCAAAATTAAGATTAACTTTTAAATAATTAGAAAGAAAAATTAGAATAAGCATTGCAAATCCTACACCACCTAGATTTGCGTCTATACCTAGAAGATATCCAAAAAATTCTCCTAATATGAGACCCAGCAAAAAAGAAAATGCCAGTAAAGTTACGCCATATATAACCATTATTCTTTTAATTGTTTCCTTAAAAAGAAATCTATTATCATTTCGCTCGCATTAACTGTATAACTAGCTCCAGTAAAACACGGCCTTCCAGGCCAACAGTGGCCTCCATTCTTGATTGTACACAATGTAACTTCTTCGTTTGAAACTCCACAAAAGTTATAAGTTTCACAACTTACATCCTTCTTTTTAAAAGAAATTTCTGAAGGATTAGGGCACTTATTCTTATTTGCCCAAACCTTAAGCATATTAGGAGCAGACATAGTAGAAAAGCCTCCTGGTTTATCATATCTTGAAACGAAGTCACTTGTTCCGTGAAAAGATAAAGTGGATATCGGTCTAGATAGATCACAATTTTCAGGCTCTAGAGAAAGAACACCAGCTACAGGTGCTATAGCAGCAATTAAATCAGCTGCATCACAAGCTAGCCTATAGCTCATTCTTCCCCCATTAGACATGCCAGTTGCATATATTTTAGAGGAGTCTATACATATTTTTGTTTTAAGATCTTTAATTAATTCCCTAGTAAATGAGACATCGTCTCTAGGTTCTTTACTAAAATCTCTTTTATTAGTTGGAGATTTCATTGTTAAGCCAGCATTAAAAACCTGCCTACCATTAAGATTCTTTCCTTGAGGATTAACATGTATAAATTTTCTTTCTTCTGCGATTCTATCTAAGTCTGAATATGCAGCTTGCTGGTCTGCATTACTACCTGTTCCGTGATAATTGAGAACAACTGGCAGAGGTAAAAAATTAGAATGATCCTTTGGTATGAAAACCCTATACTCTCTTAAAGAATCTTCATGCTCTATTTTAATTTTTGTTATACCTTCTGGTAAGGATGACTTAGAACATTGGTCATTAGCTATTATTTGATTACTTAATAATAGTAATAAAATTAATGGTGCTAAGAAGATATCTCTATAGTTCATGTTATTCAATTGAAAAAGCTAAAAATATATTTCCTGTCATATGTCCATTTATACTATATCCACTAGAAGTGTATACCCATGAATCACTTACCACAGGACCCTGAGCTTCTATTGAACCACCTACAGCTGGTTTTTTATTTACAGTATCCGGGTACCTTTTAAAAGTATCATATTTCCATAATTTAGTTCCTGTTTCAGAATTCACTGCATAGAATTGACCATTTAATGAGCCAACGAATATGACATCATTTGCAACTGTAGGAGGTGCAGAAAAACCATCGCTACAAGACCCTTTACCGAATAGAGGCTGTCTATTGTCTCTTTTGCAAATAAAATCAGGCTTAAAAGCCCATTTAATTTCTCCAGTATCTATATCAAGAGCATATAAACCTGGTTGAGGTTTCCATTCATAAAGAGATTCATCGGAGGCGACATATCTATCTGAATTTGATGCAAATAATAAATTCTTACTTGTTGCCATACCAAAATGTATTCCTCCTAACTTCCCCCCTCTTCCTACTCTTGTACTCCAAATAATTTCGCCAGAATCTTGGTTCATTGAATATATCCATCCTGACTTCTGACCTGACAACAAAACATCTTCTCCCTTAGAATTTTTTTCTTTAATTACTCCCGCTCCAAAATCTAAATCTGGTCCATCTTCGTCTGGGCAATTAGGATTCATGGGCACTTCACAAGCTACATTATGAGCATCCCCACTGGTAGTTTGAGTTGCCCATTTCCTTTGTCCAGTGTCTAAATCTAAAACAATAATTGCATCACTGAATTCAGAAGCTGGTGATTGTGTACTTTGTCCAGTGCCAAAAAAGATAGATCTACTTTGTTTATCAATACCTGGAGTATTCCAGACAGAAGCTCCTGCTGGTGCATATTTTTTTACAAAAGTTGGCATGACTCTTCCTACTCGTTTAGCCTCGGGTAAAACTCTATGCCTCCATAGCAAGTCACCATTTTTTGCGTTTACAGCAGCAACTCCACCACTAGAGGTGCAACATGGATGAGCAGGATTAACAGCTACAGCAGTTTCTACAGTTGATAGAGGGATAATAAGGATGGAGTCGTCTAAAGATAATGAACCTGTAGCAAAATCATATTCAGATTCTTTTCCTAAACTTTTTTTCCATATTCGTTTACCTGTAATCAGGTCTATTTTATAGACCAAAAAATCATGATCAAAAGCAAAAGCATAAAAGCCTTCTTTTTCGTCATATACAAGTGAGTTACTAATATAAGAATCAAATGAGAATTTCCAATACTGACACCCTGTCCTTTTATCTAAAGCATATAAAGTTCTAGAGCTTGGTATGAGGAGTAAATCTCCGATTATTATGGGTTGCGATCTTGAATTTCCTCCTTCAAGAGCAAATGACCACTTTAATTTAAGTTTTGTTACGTTGTTACTGTTTATTGAGGTGTTATCTTGTTTTCTCTTATTAAAAGCTCCATTACCCCAACCTGTCCAATCTGATCCTGTTAATAAATCAACCTCATTAAGCTTGTTATTGCATATTTCTGGCGTGTCTTTTAAATCTGATGTATTTACATTACTTATAGTTCTAGCTATTAATTTCTTTTCTTCTTTTGATAAATTAGTTGACATAGGTTTCATTTTTCCTGAATCCATAGAAAAATATAAAGCTTCCTCACTCCAAAGAGATAGGTCTTCCAAAGAGGGTATTTCTGAAGACTGATTTGTATGACAACTAGAACAGTTCTTTTCTATTAACTTCTTAGCCTTAATTACATTTTTCGGATTTTCAGGTGGTTCTAAAGAATAGATAAATATAGGTAGAAATAAAAAGAAACAAAGGAGAAATTTATTCTTCATATTTTAGTTTTCGAATCTTTTTAAAAGCTTCTCTGGCAAAAAGCATGTCTGTCCATCTTTTTATATTAGGTTTATAAGCCTCTTCTATTCCAAGGTTTCCTGCCAAAAATATTGCATAACTTACACAGATATCTGCAATTGTGAATCTGTTCGAGCAAAGATATTCTCTATCAGCAAGGGTTTTTTCTAAAAGTTTAAGCCTAGCAACAAACCATCTCCTATAGCCTTCAGCAGCTTTGTCTGCAACGCCGGGTTCTTGTAGTGTGTATCTTATAAAAACTGTTTGTGGAAAAGTTAATGTTGCATCTGAATGAGTTAGCCAGTTTAGGTAACTTGCATAATCTTCTTCATCAACATTTACCTTTAGATCTGTTGGTCCATATTTATCAACAAAATACTGACTTATGCCTACTGATTCAGTCATTCTTGCATCTCCATCTATCATGTAAGGGATAGTTCCCAATACATTGATATCTAGATAATCAGGTTTTAGAAATCTAGGAGGAAACGGAAGCATTTCTACTTCATAATTTAAACCCATCTCTTCTGCGGTCCAAATGGGTCTCATGCCTCTTGAATCTTCACATGTGTATATTTTTATGGTCATTATTCCTCCTGAAGAGCTGGAGCGGGTAACCGGAATCGAACCGGTATCATCAGCTTGGAAGGCTGAGGTAATAAGCCGTTATACGATACCCGCAAATTTCGCTGACATTATACAAATTTTTTGTATGATCACCCTATTAATCAATTACCTTTAATCTGATCTTTTTTGAGTAAAGCGGCATTTTATGAGGCGTATGAGTCATATCACCGAAAAGTAATTGGAAAGTGTATTCTCCGGGTTCTAGATCCAATAAAGCTTCTGTCTGGCCTTTTCCAAAATGGATATGATTTGGGCTTGTGGGTATGGGCTTAGATAAATCAGGAAGTTCCTCTAAATTAACTAATAAATGATGATGTCCAGAATTAGGATAATTAATTCCTGCAGGAGCTACTCCTTTTCCTGTTAGACCAAAAATTATCTTTACTGGACTTTTTACCTTTTGACCATCTTCTAAATTTACAAAATAAACCTTTTGTTCAGAATATAAGCAAAAAGAAAAGGTTGTTAGAAATATAAACTTATATATATATTTGTTTAGGTTTTTCATAATAGTGATTTAACTATATTAAAGTACTAAGTAAAATGGTTATATGAAAAAAATCACCCTCTTTTTTATATTTTTAGCTGCTTTCAGTATCTTTTCTGAAGAAAACACTTCATTCCAACATAATTTAGAGGGAACTTTGCCTTGGACAAATGAGGACTTTGATGCATCTAAAAATAAATTCACTTTTGCTATTTTTTCAGATCTAGCTGGAGGAGAAAGAGAAGGTATATTTGAGGTGGCTGTAGAGCAATTAAATCTTCTGAGACCCGAATTTGTATTAAATGTTGGTGATTTAATTGATGACACACGATACAGATCAAATACTAATAAAAAATGGGATTCATTTAATTCCATAGCTTCTAAAATCAAAGCCCCTATTTTTTATGTGGGAGGTAATAATGATCTTTCAAATAAGATAATGAAAGAAGAGTGGAAACGAAAATATGGAACAACTTATTATTATTTCATCTATAAGGATGTCTTATTCTTAATTATGGATACCGAAGATTATTTAAAAGAACCAACAAATCTCTTCTCACTAACTCCAGACGCTTTGATTTCAGGTGATATAGGAAAAGAACAAAAAGATTATTTTTTAGATGTAATTAAAGATAATCAAGATGTTGTTTGGACCTTCATTTTCTTACATAAGCCTATTTGGTTAAAGTCTGAAGAACCAGAGTTTCAACAAATAGAGCAAGCGCTTGAAGATAGACCCTATACTTTATTTAACGGTCATTTACATACCTACTCTCATAAAAAAAGAAATAATAGAGATTACATAATGTTAGGAACAACAGGAGGTAGACAGTCGCCTAAACAAGTAGCTGCTTTTGATCACCTAACATTAGTTACTGTAGATGCAAAAGGACCATCTATAGCAAACTTAAAGCTTGAAGGAATTTTAGATAAAGAAGGCAATATTCCTAAAGAAGGAAAAAATTTATGCTTTCATGCTTTTGAGTGCGAATAATTATTCAGCTTCTTTTTCTAATATAGTCTCAACCCTTCTGAAGAAAGATTCAAAAGTTGCAGGTTCTTGTCCACCATGCAAAATAAACCTGTCATTAATAATATAGGTAGGTACCGATGTGATAGCATTTTCCATAGCATTAATTTCTAGATCTGCAACCTCTTTACCTCCCTCTTTTGACTCAAGAAACTCGATTGTTTTTTTCTTGTTTAAACCAATTTCTTCTCCGATCTGAGCTAAAACTTCTGTTGAGCCCACATCTTTACCTTCAGTAAAGTGAGCATAAAATAAAGCTTCTGAAAGTTGTGTTTGCTGAGCTAAGTCTTTGATTGACCAGATAAGACGATGAGCTTTAAAAGTGTTAGGTATTCTTCTAGACTTTGAAAAATTGAATTCAAAACCTAGTTCCTCGCCTATTTTTTTCATGGTGGCTGCAAAATCAGAACCAGAAGAATTACCAAATTTTTGTTTCATGTAGAGCTCTTTGTCATAGCCATCCTCTGGTATCTCAGGATGTAATTCATATGGCCTCCATGAGACTGTAAAGTCCATTTCATGTTCTAGATTTTTTAAAGCTTTTTGAAGGTTCTTATATCCCACCACGCACCAAGGACAAACAACGTCAGAAACTATATCTATTTTTAAATTGGTCACTATTCTTTATTATCTATTTATAAAGTATATTAATCTAGCAACTTAAGACTAAACAATTAATTATGAAAAAAACTTATCTTTTTCTAATTTTCCTTTTGAGTATAGGGCTTTTTTCCTGCTCTGCTTCATATGAAGAAAAAGTAGCATCTAGTAAAGGATTGGCTTTAGATGAATATTGTAGAAATGAGAACTCTATGTACCACAGAAGACAAAATCAAGAGACAAGAGTTTATACCACTATCAAAGGTGAAGATTTAGATTGTACAAATTTCTCTAGTCAAGCTCTAGAAGCAAATAGCCAAGTGCAACAAGAAAAAAATACAGCAAAGAAAATTGATTTAATTAAGAATGACTTAAAAAGAGTGGAAGAAAATAAAAAGAAGAGAATAGGATACCTTTCTAAAAATATTATTATTTTAGGAGATGGAAAATCTAAAGGTAAGTCTTGTTTCTACGATGTGTTAGGCTCACAAGAAGTTCTTTCCGTGTGCGTTAAGTGCTCATGTCCTAGTCAGGTTGAGTTTTAATCAATAACCATAAGGTCTTCAGCTAAAATTACTTCTTTACTAAATCCCTGTTTAGCTTCTTGAATAACTGACTCAGGACTAGATCCCCAGAATAGAATATGAGAAAGAACTAACTTCTTTACCCCTGCTTTCTCAGCTAAGTATCCCAGATCAACTGCTGAAGTATGATGGGCTTTGTGATAAATTTTCCAATCATCCGTCTTATTTTCCCAACCGGCTTGCGAATAAACTTCATGCACTAAAATATCAGCATCTTTTGCTTTTCTAAATAAGTTATTACTTTCCGCCGTATCTCCTGAAAAAACTATTGTTTTGTCTTTTGTAATAAATTTAAATCCAAACGAATTTTCTAAATCTCCATGATTAATGTTTATAGCTTCCACTGATAAATCTTTATTCTTAAAAATTAATCCTTCTGTTATTTCTACAACGGTTGATTTATAACCTTTAGTGTTAGATGGTTGAGATCCATTAATTCTATAATCTATGTCTAACTCATAAGCCTTAGTAACATGGTAAACCATATCTTTAATACCTCTAGGTCCAAATATTTTTAATGTCTCATCTCTGCCTAATACCCATGGAGTTAAAATAAGATCACTTAAACCAGCACTATGATCTGAATGTATATGAGTAAGAAAAGCATAATTTAGATTTTGAACACTCAATTCTGGATAATCCCCTCCCCATTCAGGTGATAAGCTTGCAGCTCTTCTTACAACTCCTGGACCAAAATCAACTAAATAAGCATTACCATTTACAAGAACTGCATAAGAAGATCCGGCTCTTTCTGGATCTGGGTTTGGAGTACCAGATCCCAAGATAACTAATTTAGTATCTGCGAATAAAACTGAAAAGCAAAAAAATAGGGAAAAGAAAACAAAAAGTGTTTTATGCATCCTGTTGAGCTGCTAATTCAGCCATTTGCTTTAACATATCTGCATTCATTTTTTCTCTTTCTTCCATTCTTTTGATAGTCTCTTCTTCGACACCAAGATTACTAAGAATTTCTCTATTATGTTGACCTAAACTAGGAGAATGAGTTTTTG
>CACOMS010000012.1 GCA_902628375.1 uncultured SAR86 cluster bacterium
CTTAATGGAGCTCCCAAATATATTGGTTTATTCACATGATTCTATTGCTGTTGGAGAAGATGGGCCAACACATCAGCCCATAGAGCACTTATCAAGTCTCAGATCAACACCTGGATTAGAAACGTGGAGACCTTGCGATAAAGTAGAAACCTCTGTTTCTTGGAAAATGGCCCTAAAAAATAGCAATAAGCCAACTGCAATCATTTTATCTAGGCAAGGGTTAGAGTCTTTAGAAAGAGATGACATTGCATTATCACAGATAGAAATGGGTGGTTATATTGCTCATGAACCAGATGAAGAGCCAAAAGCTGTTATTATCAGTTCTGGGTCTGAAATAGGGGTATCTATAAACGCAGCAAAGAAATTAGGCAACGTTAGAGTTGTATCTATGCCATGCACTGAAAGATTTGATATTCAAGACGATAAATATAAAGAGTCTGTTTTAGGCAAAGGACTACCAAGGCTTGCAGTAGAATCATCTCATAAAGACTGGTGGTTTAAGTATGTAGGCCTAGAGGGCGAAGTTTTAGGCATGGAAAGTTTTGGAGAGTCCGCGCCAGGAAATATTCTTGAAGATCATTTCGGTTTCAGTGAAGAAAACATCCTTAAAATACTAAAGAACCTAATAAAATAATGAAGTATCTTCGTGATATAGATTTCTCAGGAAAGTCTGTTTTACTAAGATTAGACTTGAATACCCCAATAGATTCAGGAAAAGTTTCTGATAATGAGAGAATTGTAAGATCTTTAAAAACTATAGAATTCTTGGCAGACCAGTCCAAGAGGCTAATTATTATCTCTCATTTAGGAAGGCCGCAAGAGAATAATGAGATTCAACCTGAGTATAGTCTTAAACCTGTAGCTGAAGAGCTGTCTAAACTAATAGCTAAAAAAGTAGATCTAGCTGAGAGCCTCTCTGATATAGATGAAACTAATTCACTTACCTTGTTGGAGAATGTTAGATTTCTAGAAGGCGAAAAGAGCAATAATGATAAATTGGCTAAAACTTTATCTAGCTTAGCAGATGTTGTAGTTTTTGATGCTTTTGCAACTTCTCATAGAGCTCATGCATCTACTTCTGGAATTATTTCTCATAGCAAAGAAGCTTGTGCTGGATATCTGATAGAAGAAGAACTTTATTCACTAAATAAAGCTTTTTCTGACCCAAAAAGGCCTTTTGTAGCAGTAATAGGAGGCTCAAAAGTATCAACAAAACTGGGTCTCTTGGATTCCTTGGCCAGTAAAGTAGATTTATTATTATTAGGTGGAGGGATAGCAAATACTTGCTTACTTTCACAAGGAAAAAGTATTGGAAATTCATTAGCTGAAGAGAGCATGTTGCATGAAGCAAAGCGCCTTTCAGAAAATAAAAAAGTGATAATTCCTGATAAGTTTATGGTTCTTACAGAAAATGGAATGGTGATCGAAAAGACAACAGATGAGATTGAAGATACAGATCAGATTTTTGACGTATCTGAAAATTTTTTCAGAGAGAATGACGATTTATTCAAAGAAGCAAAGACAATAATTTGGAATGGTCCTATAGGAATGATAGAGGATGATCGATTTTCAAAAGGCACAGTAAGACTTGCAAAAATTATTTCAAGCTCTAATGCTTTTTCTGTCATAGGTGGCGGAGATACCATAGCGGGCGCTAAGAAAGCTAAAGTTTTGGATAAGGTAGGTTATGTATCGACTGCAGGTGGTGCTTTCTTGGAGTTTTTGGAAGGCAAGCAATTACCTGCAATTGCTTGCTTAGAAAACAAATAACTTGAGTCATGGCTATTTGGGTTTTAGGATAATAATGAGAGAAAAAGGAGAGGAAATGGAAAATATTGAAGATATAGCATCTTATATAGTTTCAGATGGCAAAGGAATATTGGCAGCGGATGAAAGCAACCCAACTTGCACCAAAAGATTCGATTCAATAGGAGTGGAATCAACAGAAGACAAAAGAAGAGAGTATAGAGAAATGCTTTTTAGGTCTGAGGGAATGAAAGGCAATATAGGTGGAGTTATTCTCTTTGATGAAACAATTAGACAAGATGCTGAAGACGGAACCTCTTTAGTTGAGGTTATTAGGAATCAAGGAGCTGTACCCGGAATTAAAGTAGACAAAGGCCTAGAGGTTATTAATGATCAAGAGGAAACAGTAACAAAAGGGCTAGAAGGGCTGAATGAGAGATGTTCAGAGTACTATTCTCTTGGAGCTAGATTTACAAAATGGAGGGCAGTGATAAAGATTGGAAATACCATTCCCTCAAAAGAATGTATTAATAGAAATATGGAAGCCTTAGCGGAATACGCTCTTATTGCTCAGGCTAATGGAATGGTTCCTATTGTTGAGCCTGAAGTACTTATGGACGGAGATCATTCTATTGACCAATGTTATGAAGCCTCTTCAAGGAGTTTAGATGCTTTATTTAGTATGCTTACCTCTAAAGGTGTAAATATAAAAGGGACTATCTTAAAGCCCAATATGATTACTTCAGGATCTAATGTTACTAGTAAGGCAAATATAGACGAGGTAGCATCAATGACTCTTAAATGTCTAAAAAGCCATGTACCTGATGAGCTTCCGGGTGTTGCTTTTCTATCAGGTGGGCAATCTGATTTAGATGCTACTGCTCACCTTAATGCAATGAACAAAAAAGGAGGTTTTAAGTGGGCTCTTTGCTTTTCTTATGGAAGAGCCCTTCAGCAGCCTGCTCTTAAAGTTTGGCTTGGCGATAACAAAAACTCCTCCTTAGCACAGGCAGCACTTTCACATAGAGCTTTGATGAATAGATTAGCTTCTCAAGGAAGATGGGAACAAGGCTTAGAAAGTTAATTGAAAATTTTAGTTCAAAGAGTTCTGCAAAGTAGTGTCCATATAAATAATTCAAAGGTTGCATCTATTCATAGAGGAATCCTGTGCTTAATAGGTTTTGAAAAACATGACAAAACAGAAGACTGTTCTGAGCTAATGAAAAAAGTTATTAACTATAGGATATTTCCTGATGATCAAAGGAAAATGAATTTAAGTCTTATAGATATAGAGGGTGAGTTATTGATTGTTCCTCAAGTAACCTTAGCAATTGAAACTAATAAAGGAAATAGGCCTAGTTTCTCAAAAGCAGCAGACCCGGAAAAAGGAGAAGAATTATTTGAAGAATTAAAAAATTTTTTAGATGAATCTTTCGAAAACTATCAATCTGGCATCTTTGGCGAAGATATGAATATAGAGATTGTGAATGAAGGGCCAGTAACTTTCTTATTTCAAAATTAATTTATTTTTTCTCTTGTATAAATATTCTTGAGCACAGAAGCCCTATTTCAAAAAGTAGATAAGCTGGCAATGCCAATAATATCTGAGATATTACATCTGGCGGAGTAATTATCATTCCAAATATAAAACAAGTTATAAGTACATATGGTCTTTTTAAAGCAAGAGATTCCACAGAAGAGATACCTGTCCAGCAAAGGAGAAAAATTAGTACGGGTATTTCAAAAGATATCCCAAAGGCAAAAAATATAGAAAATATGAAATCAAGATATCTAGATATATCAGTCATAAGGACTATGCCTTCTGGTGCAGAAGATGTAAAAAAGTTAAAAACTAATGGCAGAATCACAAAGTAAGAGAAGAAAACTCCTACATAAAATAATACTAAGCTAGATAAAAATATACCAAAGGCAAAAGCTTTTTCATCTTCATACATGCCTGGGGCGATAAAGCCCCAAATCTGGACTATTGAATAAGGTATAGAGAAAAATAAAGATACAAAAAAAGAGATCTTTAGTGGAGCTATAAAAGGAGAAGCAACTTCTGTTGCAATCATAGAAGAATTAGCAGGTAGTATTTGTTGCAAAGGACTTGATACTAGAAGATAAATTTCATTTGCAAAAGGTATAAATGGGACAAAAAATAGCCCTACCACTATGAGAGATTTAATTAATCGAGCTCTAAGCTCCTTTAAGTGATCTAAAAAACTAATTTCATCTTTCATTGGGTTAATTATTCTTTATCTTTCCTCATTATTTCTTCGTTATGAATTTCTCTTTTTATCTCATCAAGTCCAACTTCCTTCTCAAGTTCGATCTTTGTTTCATTAAAAAAAGATTTAACTTTATTTAGAAATCTAGTTAAAAATTTTACAACTTCAGGGATTCGCTCTGGACCCAATGCCACTATGCATACTAAGCTTAAGAGAATAAGCTCAGGCAATCCTATATCAAACATATTAGGATTCTTTTTCTTCTTTAGGCTCTTCTTCTTTTGACTCGTCTTGGCTAGTATTGATGGCCTCTTTAAATCCCTTTACGCCCTCACCTACATCCTTGCCTAATGTTTTAAGTTTTGTTGTTCCAAAAATTACAGCAACAATAACTAAGACGATTATTAATTCCCATATTCCAAATGACATTTTTATCTCCTGTCTAATCTCTTGAAGCCTTTTCTATCAGTCCAGATGTTCCGAGCCTCTTCTTTAATTCCTTAATTATATCTTCACCCTTTAGGTCTCTACTAGCTAATAAGACTAATACATGAAACCATAAATCAGCAGCTTCATGAATTAATTTCTCTTTTATATCATTTTCTTCTTGTAATACTGAAATTAACTCTTCGGCTTCCTCTCTTACCTTCTCTATTAACTTCTTATCTCCTTGTTCTAATAGTGACTTTACATAAGACTTTTCTGATGAAGAAAGTTTCCTGTCTTCTATTATTTCATCTAGTAGAGTAATTATTTCTTCATTCATCTTAAGCTTAAATAAATATACCAACTAAAATTAATATCATTGCTGCAAGTATACTTGCTTGAAGTAGTGAAGAGACCTTTTTGCCTAGAGAAATCTTTTTTAGAATTTCTTCATGCCTCAATTTATCCTCACTTTTGTATTCTTCAAGTTTATTGATCTTGTTTACAAGCTCTTCGGCCGTTTTAGGCAGGTTTTTGGCCTTTTCTATCCAACTAACGGCATTCTTTTTAGCCCAGTCTTCCAATTTCTTTGGATTGTATCTTTCAGAAATCCATTGTTGTAAAAAAGGTTTAGATATTGACCAAAAATCAAGATCAGGATAAATCTGCTTTCCTAGTCCTTCAATATTAATCAAGGTTTTTTGAAGTAGCATTAAAGAAGGCTGCATGCTCAAACCATATCTTCTAGCAGAATTAAAAATATATAAGAGAAGTTCTCCAAAATTAATCTTTTCCAAGGGTTGATCGAACATAGGCTCGCAAGCAGTTCTTATAGTTTTCTCTAAATCTATAGCTTTTGTTTCTGGGTTTACCCATCCTGCATCTATTAGAATTGATGATACTTGTAAGAAATCCCTACTAATAACAGCCAGTATCATTCTCCCGATCTGAATTAATTCTTCATCAGTTAATGAACCTATTATTGCGTAATCAACCGCCAGATAAGTCGGTCCATTTGTGTCATCGGTATTAATAAAAATATTCCCTGGATGCATATCTGCATGAAAGAAATTATCAACAAAGACTTGCTTTAAAAAGATTTCTACTCCTCTTTCAGAAAGTAGTTTCAAATCTATATTCTTTGCTCTAAGTTTTTCAAGATCATCTACAGGGATTCCTTCAACCAATTCCATGGTTAGAACTTTATCTGCAGTGTATTCAATAAAGACCTCGGGGACATGTAGAAGATTATTATTCTCAAAATTCCTTCTAGTTTGTCTCATGTTAGAAGCTTCAGAGCGCATATCTAGTTCTGTATTTATTACAAACTCATATTCTTGAACCAATTCTTGTATTTTTAATCTTTTGGCATCGTCTGAATATCTTTCAAATAATGCCGCTAGCCTCTTCATCAAAGATATGTCTTTCTTGATTCTATTTTGTATTTTTGGCCTTACAACCTTAATAGCCACCTGTTTTTTGCTATCTTTGAGTTTTGCTTTGTAGACTTGTGCTATTGAGGCTGCTGCAATTGGCTTATCTTCAAAATCTATAAATAAATCACTTAATTTAGCTTTCAACTCACTTTCTATAAGAGCTTTAGCTTCCTTTGTAGAGAAAGGAGGAAGATTATCTTGAAGTTTTTTTAAGGGTTTAACTATATCTTCTGGTATTAGGTCAGGTCTAGTTGAGAGAATTTGTCCAAATTTTATAAAAACAGGACCAGCCTCTTCTAAAGCAGCAGACAACCTTTCCCCCCTATTATTCCCTTTTGAATATAAGGACCAGGGAAGTATGATAAATTTAATTAAAATATTTAATTTATTTTCTTCAGGTATAAGTAAATCAATTCTAGCCTTTAAGAGGATATGAAGAATATGCAAGAACCTAATTAAGTCTTTAATCATTTGCAAGACCCACTTTTTTCCCTGTATGAACAGCGACTACACCATTAGTTAAATTAGAATAGCTACATTCTTTGAAACCAACTTGTTCCATAATTTTCATTAATTCTTCTTGATTAGGGTGCATTCTTATAGACTCTGCTAAATATCTATAACTTTCTTCACTGCCTGCTACCCATTCACCAATCTTCGGAATTACTTCAAAAGAATAAAGATCATAAATTTCCCTAAACATCTCATTCTCAGGTTTTGAGAATTCTAAGATTACAAGTTTTCCTCCAGGCTTTAGGCATCTTAATATTGAAGTAAGCGCATTTTCCTTATTAGTTACATTTCTTAATCCAAATGCAATAGTAATCAAATCAAAATAATCATCAGAGAAGGGTATGTTTTGGGCATCTAACTGAACGGATAAAAAATTATTAACTCCTTGATCAATTAACCTATCCCTTCCTAGAGACAGCATGCTTTGATTAATATCTGAGAGAATTAATACACCTTCTTGACTTATTTTTGGAGATATCAGCCTTATAAGGTCGCCCGTCCCTCCTGCAAGGTCTAGAATCTTATAATTTGGTCTAATTTCAGCTATCTCTAACGCAATTCTTTTCCATAACCTATGGATCCCAAAAGATAGGAAATCATTCATTAGGTCATAGTTTTCTGATACTGCATCAAAAACACCATCAACCAAGCCTCTCTTTTCTTCAGAATCAACTTGTTTAAAGCCAAAAGTCGATTTTTCTTTATGGTTGTCACTCATAAGGGGTCGGTATTCTAACTCATAGGAGTAGGAGATTCTCTTTAAATATAATTATCGATTATTCTATCTAAAGACTTAATAAAGAAGTTAATTCTCTGTCTGTAATTTTTTCTTTGTTTCTGATCTAAAGAGGATACAAGTTCTGCTAACAGAGCATTAATTTTATTGTTTAATTCTGACTCATCCATTTCATTAAAAACCTTCAGATGTTTGTCTAGTCTAGAATCAAAACCATATTCTTTTCTATCCAATAATATAAGATTAAGTTCTGCATTCCATTTTTCTTGGTCAAATTGGTCAAAATTTGGGTCTCTATAAATTTGATTATTTTCATTGCTAAATTTAATAATTAAATTTTTTTGTTCTTCATTAAGTTCAACTTTAAGAAACTTAAAAATACGAACAAAGGTTTCTAGAGTCCCATTCTCCTGCTTATTTCTCTTAGATTCTGTTTCTTTTCTCTTACTTACTACGGCCTCAAAGTGTTGCTTAATCTGGTTTACCTGCTTGTCAGTCATTGTTTTAGAAAATTTGATGATATGAGGGTGGAAAAAATTATTAGAAGCAATAAACCTTTTTTCTGCCTGATATGAGATGGTTTTAATCTCATTTATAGAAGTGTCGTCGTCTAGATCCCTGATAGCTACTAGCAAAGATCTGTATTTAGGCAATTCTTCATCAGATAACCAAGTGTGATAAGACTCAGAGATTCTTTTTATTTCATTTCTCTGGTTTTTATCAAAATCTGCATACTCATAAAAATAATTGGCAATGTATCTATCCATTCTTTCATACCACCACTCTCCCACTAATGAGCAAGAAGTTAGAAAAACCAAGGCCAGGATTGATCTAAATAATTTGTAATTCTTTTTATTCATATTGATGAGGTATTATAGATAGATATTACCTAAATTATTCAAGATGGAATTAAAAGAATATCCTTATTTAGTCTGGTTGGATCTAGAAATGACAGGACTTGATCCAGATTCGGAAAGAATCATAGAGATAGCAACTGTAATAACTTCGTCTGATCTAGAAGAAGTCATAGAGGGTCCTAATTTAGTTATAAATCAACCCAGAGAATATTTAGACAATATGGATGAATGGAATACTTCCCACCATGGAAATTCTGGTCTCATAGAGGCAGTTAAGGTAAGTAATATTACGGATGAGCTAGCTGAGAAAGAAACACTAAACTTCTTAATGAAATATCTAGAAATAGGCACTTCTCCACTTTGCGGAAATTCAATTTCTCAGGATAGAAGGTTTCTAAATAGATATATGCCGGACTTAGCTAAATTCTTTCATTATAGAAATATTGATGTGAGTTCTATAAAGGAATTAACTAAGAGGTGGAGGCCTGATCTAGAAGGAAAGATAATTAAAAGTACCTCACACAGAGCATTATCCGATGTTTATGAGAGTATAGAAGAATTAAAGTTTTATAGAGACAATCTATTTAAAAACGATTGAATTATTTTTTGGGGAATTTACCTATTAAGTCAGAATTGGGCAAAGAACTAACTTTATCACCTTTGTTTTTCTTTATTTTTGCGCTACCTCTCTCCTCTACTTCATCTATTCTTAAGATTTGATTTATAGGTATATAGCTCCTTTTTACCCCTTTAAGCTCATTTTTAAGCTTTTCTTCACTTGTATCTACAACTATTTTGGAGTTTTGATCGAACAAATATTCTTCCACTTCCACAAAACCATATAGGTCACTTTGGAAGATAGACTTAGCATAAACTTCATAAACTTCACTACCTTGAATAAATACAATTTTGTAGATTCCTTTTTTTGCCATTACAATTCTCGCCTTTTTTTAGATAATAACTATATATGGGCAAAAAATTATTCATCAAGACTCATGGGTGTCAAATGAACGAGTATGACTCGAATAGAGTAGGTGACCTTCTTGGTGAGAGTCATGGATTTGAAATAACCTCTAAACCAGAAGAAGCCGACCTGATTCTTTTGAATACTTGTTCAATTAGAGAAAAAGCTCAAGAGAAAGTATTTCATGAGCTGGGCAGATGGAAAAAATTAAAAAAACTAAAACCTGAGTTAAAAATTGGTGTAGGCGGATGCGTAGCAAGTCAAGAAGGTAAAAATATTATCAGTAGAGCACCATTCGTGGATATTGTCTTTGGGCCCCAGACCATACATAGGGTCCCTGATCTCTATCAATCTTCTTTGGTAAATTGTAATCCTGGAATAGATATTGAATTTCCTAAAACAGAGAAATTTGATTATTTACCTTCTCCCTCTTCTAAAGGCCCTTCTGCTTTTGTTTCGATCATGGAGGGATGCAATAAATATTGCACTTATTGTGTTGTGCCTCACACAAGAGGACACGAAGTAAGTAGAGATAAAAAGGATATTTTAGAAGAAGTTAGAGCTTTAGTGGATAAAGGAGTTAGAGAGGTAAACTTTCTAGGACAAAATGTTAATGCATATAGAGATGGAAAAGATAAAACTAAAGGACTAGGTTTAGCAAATCTAATAAGGGAAAGCTCAGAAATTGAAGGTTTAGATAGAATTAGATTCACTACTTCTCACCCTTTTGAATTTGGCCAAGAGTTAGTGAATGTATATGGAGAAGTACCAGAACTTGTTAGCCATTTACATCTTCCTGTGCAAAGTGGTTCCAATTCTATACTTAAGTTAATGAGAAGAAGGCACACTCGAGAAGATTACATAGACCTCATCAGCAGAATAAAGGGAAAAAGGCCAGGGATTAGTTTGTCTTCAGACTTTATAGTTGGTTTCCCAGGCGAGACGGAAGAAGATTTCATGCTCACTCTAGATTTGGTTGACCAAATTGGATTTGATGAATCTTATAGTTTTATGTACAGCCCAAGACCAAATACTACAGCATTAGAATTCGAAGATGATGTAAGCCCAGATAAAAAGAAGGAGAGACTCTCGTCTCTTCAAAATAAAATAAAAAACAATGCAAATATTATAAGTCGAAGAATGGTTGGAACGACTGAAAGCTGTCTTGTTACTGGAGTATCAAAAAAAGACCCTGGGCAATTACAGGCAAGAACTGAGAATAACAGAGTAGTAAACTTCAATGCTTCATCTCATTCGATGATCGGGGAATTTATAAATTTGGATATAGTAGAGGCATTACCTAATTCTTTGAGAGGAGTTATTGCTTAGAAGGCATGGAAAAAAATTTAAAGTTTGAGCTATCGCCTATTGATCAAGAAAGGATAAATAGATTATCAGGTCCTACAAACTCAACTTACAAACAAATAGAAAAAGAGCTAGATATAAAGATCATTAGCAGAGGAGAAAACTTTAAGATCCAGGGATCAAAAAATAATATTAGGGCAGGACAAGAGATATTAGTAAAACTTTATAAAAGATTAGGTGATAAGGACAATTTAACACCAGAAGAGATACACTTATTCCTTAGAGAAGTTATGAATAAAGATAACAAAACAAATAAAAAAAATAATAGCAGGACTCCAGTCAAGACTCCTAAAATTACTGTATTACCTAAGGGCGAGAATCAAGAGAATTATTTAAAAACGATTAGGCAAAAGACATTAACCTTTGGTGTGGGTCCAGCTGGGACTGGTAAGACGTATTTAGCTGTTGCTTTAGCAGTAGAGCAATTAAGGTCTGGGGAAATTGAAAAGATAGTATTAACAAGGCCGGCTGTAGAAGCTGGTGAGAAACTTGGATTTTTGCCAGGAGATCTGAGCCAGAAAGTAGATCCTTACTTAAAGCCCCTTTATGACGCTTTGTTTGAGACTTTAGGGTTTAAAGAAACAAATAATTTAATAGAAGGGAATATCATAGAAATAGCTCCCTTGGCTTTTATGAGAGGCAGGACTCTTAGTAATTCATTTATCATTTTAGATGAAGGTCAAAACACTACTAGAGAACAAATGAAGATGTTTTTAACAAGATTTGGATTCGGATCTAAGGTGGTTGTAACAGGTGATCTCACTCAAGTAGATCTACCTAGTGATTCTTCTTCCGGACTTCTTCATGCTATTGAAGTTCTTAAGACAGTTAAAGAAGTAGGCTTTATAGAATTTAGTTCAAAGGATGTCGTGAGAAATTCTTTAGTCCAGAAAATAGTCGAAGCCTATGATAAGTTCAAAGAAAGAAAGAAATGACCTGCCCTATTTCTATCTTCATAGAGCAAGAAAAAGAGGTTGATTCAGTAATTTCCCAAGAAACCTTTGAAAGCTGGATAAATGAAATAGAACTTGAACTAGGTCCAGGCCTCTTTGAAGACTTTTCAAGTGTATCTATAGGTTTAGTGAGTAAAAAGACTATCCAAGGCCTAAATCAAACCTATAGAGAGAAAGATGCGCCTACTAATGTGTTGGCTTTTGAAGGGGATTTGGGCTTGGGAGAAGAACTTAACTCCTTAGGGGATATAGCTATATGCCCTGAGGTATTAAGAGAGGAAGCTTTAGAACAATCAAAGGACGAGAGTCATCATTTTGCCCATCTATTTATTCACGGAATACTTCATTTAATTGGATACAATCATGAAAAAACTTTTGAAGCCGAAGAGATGGAAAAGTTAGAAATTAGAATATTAAATAGATTAGGTATTGCTGATCCATACCAAATAGATTTAATATAGGTTTGTGTTAAGAAATATAGGTGTTCATGAACGAAGAACCCCCAAGTACAGAAGCTGAGTCGCAGAAGACCAGCATTCAAGAAAAACTAGAAAAAAAATTAAAGGAAATCTACCAAAGGTTTTCTTATAAACCCAAAAATAAATCTGAAATTGCTGAAACTATAAGGGATTCAAGCGATTCAGGGGTATTGGAAAAAGCTACTCTTAGTATGATGGAAGGAGCCCTTAAAGTTTCTACTTCCAGAGTAAGAGATATCATGGTGCACAGGCCTCAAATTACTTTTGTAGACTCAGATGAAAGCGCAGAAGAGTACATACCAAGGATTATTAAGTCAGGACATTCAAGATTTCCTGTTTTATCAAAAGAATCAGATGAAGTAATTGGTATTTTAATGGCAAAAGA
Organism: uncultured SAR86 cluster bacterium; assembly: GCA_902628375.1. Lineage (GTDB taxonomy): Bacteria > Pseudomonadota > Gammaproteobacteria > Magnimaribacterales > Magnimaribacteraceae > CACOMS01. Next base: position 12,092 of record CACOMS010000012.1, read on the forward strand.
CCTTTTAGGATTACTTGATCAGGCAGGTGAGCAGAAAAATAGTGACCTAAACAGCCTTTTAAGGCCAGTTGTACTTATTCCTGAGAGCAAAAAGCTTGATACGCTACTTGAAGAGTTTAAGTCAAGCAGGAATCACATGGCAGTAGTAGTGGATGAATATGGAGGGGTTACTGGTCTGGTTACCATTGAAGATGTACTTGAAGAAATAGTAGGTGAGATTGAAGATGAATATGATGAAGAGCAGATAGAATTTATAAAGCCTATATCAGAGAACGAATTCTTGGTCTCAGCATTAACTCCTATAGAACAATTCAATGAAGAACTGGGATCTGACTTACAACATAATAATTTTGACACCATAGGTGGGGTTGTAATGCATAATTTCTCAAGACTTCCAAAGTTGAATGATTCTACAACAATATCTGACTTTAAATTTGTAGTAACTTCTACCGGAAATAAAAGAATTAAGAGATTGAAAGTTATTAAAAAAATATAAATTCTTCTGTAAGTAATATCTCCTTCTATATAAGATTGGTACATGTCTAAATATGTAATAGCCTTATTTTCAGGCTTATTATTTTCTCTAGGATTTTCGCCTTTTAACTTTCTATTTTTGACCATAGTTTCTTTATCATCCTTTTTGTTTTTACTCGAAAAAAGCTCAAGTCTTAGAGAGAGTTTTTTGATAAGTTTTATATTTGGAATAGGGGTATGGTCAATTGGTATTTCTTGGGTGATAGTAAGTATTTACTATCATGGAAATGTTTCATTAATAGTATCTGTACTAATTACTTCACTATTTATTGTTCTGCTTTCTTTATACAAATCTTTAGTAGGAATAATCTATTTTAAACTCAAGAAAAATTTCATATTTAATGCCTTAGTGTTATTTCCGTTTGCCTGGGTTTTTGTAGAAACACTAAGAGGTTTCCTGTTTTCTGGATTTCCTTGGCTTTTATTAGGCATATCAATTACCAACTCTCCTTTGAGCGGCTTTCTTCCAATTTTTGGATCTTCTGGCTCTTCAATTATTCTATGTATTATTTCTGCACTACTAGTAATAACATTTAATTTAAAAAGATCTAATAAGCTATCTAAATATCAGATAAACAAAATAAGAATGATATCTGGTTCTTTTCTCATAATTCTAGTAAGTACACCTCCCCTGCTATTAAATAAGATTTCTTGGACAGAAGAAATTGGGAAGCAAAAAGTATCCATCTATCAACCTAACCTGACTCTAGAAGAAAAATGGAGTTATGAAGGAATAGCTGAAACTAGAAATCTTCTAAATAAAGCTCTTTTAGTAGCTGAAAATAGAGAATTGATTATTTTTCCTGAGACAGCTTTTATTTCAAATGAAACTTCAAGAGAATCATTTTTTAAATCTTTAGAAGATTTGCTTAGTAAAAAGGAAATTTATTTAATTACAGGTATTTTGGGAACAAAGGGAGAAGCCAGAACTAATACATTACATGGTTATGGTCTAGCAAAAGGCACTTATGATAAAGTAAAACTTGTACCTTTTGGTGAATATGTACCTTTTTTAGATATTTTCGGTAATTTTCTAAACTTTATAGGCATAAATATTACAAATATGCAGCCAGGTTACGAATATAAAACCTTAAAAATAGGAAAATATGTAGTTTCTCCTACTATTTGCTATGAAATAGCCTTTGAATCAATAGTATTAGAAACTGCAAGTATATCTAATTTATTTATTACTTTATCTAATGATACTTGGTTTGGAGATTCAATTGGACCATATCAGCACCTTGAAATTTCTCAAGCTAGGGCTATTGAGCATGAAAGAGCAGTTTTAAGATCTACAAACAGTGGAATAAGTGCCATTATTAATGAAAAAGGAGAAATACAAGACAAAATTGGAATATTTGAAGATAAGTCATTAAATCATACAGTTTCAATTAGAGAAGGAACTACACCCTATTCTTATTTTAAGAGATATCCTTTATACTTATATTTACTTTTAATTTTTATGTACCTTTATCAAAATAATAGAACAAATGTTACTAAATAATCTTAAAATATTATGTAAAGAACATTTTAAAATAAATCTAGTTTTATTATTTTCATTATTCTTCTTAATATCTTGCAGCAATCAACTTATAATAGGCACAAATAACACATTTACTAATTTGATTAAAAATATATCTATAGATGAATTAAATAGCTTAGAAGATTCAATTGTGGTAAGTATAAGAGAACAAAAGCTATACTATTTAAAAAAAGGTACAGTTATTGATGAGTATCCTATTTCTTCATCAAAGTATGGAATAGGTTCTATGGAAAATAGCTATAAAACTCCACTAGGAAGGCATAAAGTAAGTGAGAAAATAGGAAAGGAACTACCTTTTGGAGCAGTTTTGAAAGGCAGAAAGTGGACTGGATCTATAGCAAATATCATAAAAGACCCTATAGATACTGACTTAGATATTGTTACATCTAGAATTTTATGGCTAGAAGGCCAAGAATTAGGTTTAAATAGAGGGCCGGGAATTGATTCTAAAGAAAGATATATTTATATCCATGGTACTGCAGAAGAAGGTTTAATAGGTAAACCTGCTTCAGATGGATGTATTAGAATGTATAATTCGGATGTTATTGAGCTTTTTGATAAAATTCCTATTAACACTAACGTATGGATACTAAATAAATGAAAAATATAAATAAACTACTCTTTTTATTCCTCTTTTCTCCTCTACTGTTTGCTGATTGCCCAGATGTTCTTAACCATGATGTTAGAGTATTGGACTCAAAAGAAAAAAGAAATCTTTGTGACTATGAAGGTAAGGTAATTCTGGCTGTTAATGTGGCAAGCAGGTGTGGCTTTGTTTACCAATATGAAGAATTACAGAATCTATATAAGAAGTATGAAGATAAAGATTTCATAGTTCTTGGATTTCCTTCTAGAGATTTTATGTACCAAGAATATTCAGATGAATCTAAGGTAAAAGAGTTCTGCAGCACTGAATACGGGGTTACTTTCCCTATGTTTGCAACTTCGCCAGTTAAAGGTTCAAAAGCAAATCCATTTTATAAAGATTTAAGTAAATTATCTGGAGAAAAGCCTGGTTGGAATTTTCATAAATACCTAATAGACAAGCAAGGAAATGTAGCTAGTTTCTCAACTAAGATCGAGCCCAATAGTAAAGTTCTAATAGAGAAGATTGATAGTATTTTATAGGTTTTAAAAGATAGTAAGTACTTACTTATTATTCAAGTATTTCTATACCATCATTAGTTGAGAGTATTATCTTATCAGCTTTTCTTTTAGCGAAAATACCATTTTCAACTACTCCTGGAATGTTATTTAGAAATCCCTCAAGGTCATAAGGGATTTCTATATTAAGGTTATGTACATCAATAATTTGATGGCCGTTATCTGTAATTATTCCCTGCCTAAATACTGGCTTTCCCCCCATCTTCAATATTTCTCTAGATATAGCACTACGAGCTATTTCAATAACTTCAATAGGAAGTGGAAATTTCCCTAACTTCTCTACCTTTTTACTATCATCAACTATACAAAAGAAATTATTGGAGGAATGAGCAAGTATTTTTTCTCTTGTTAATGCGGCTCCCCCTCCTTTAATTAATTCTAATCTGTCATTAAATTCATCTGCCCCATCAACATAAAAATCAATACCATATACTTCATTAAGGCTCAAAATATCATAAGAAGATCCTATAAATTGATCTTCAGAAGCTAATGAGCTGCAAACAACCCCTTTTATCTTTATTTCAAGTTCTAAAAGTTTTTCTATAAATAAATTAGTTGTGCTTCCAGTGCCTATGCCGAGAACTGATTCTTCATTTAGGCTGTTTCCAATTAGTTCTAGTGCTTTTTTTGCCGCAGACTCTTTTTTTTCGTTTTGGTCCATTATTCTTTATTTTTACAGTTTTTAGCTCTGATAAGTATAATAGCGCGCTTTTCGTATTTAGTTGTAAAAAATAGATGAATTTTAAGAACTCTAAGCCGTATTTAAATAAGATTGATAACAGTAGTGTCTATGATGTTGCAGAGGTTTCTCCTTTAGAAAAGGCACACATATTAACTAAATCAACAAAGAATAAGGTTTATTTGAAAAGAGAAGATCTGCAGCCAGTATTTTCTTTTAAACTTAGAGGTGCATATAACAAAATATCTAAGCTACAAGAAAAAGACGCAACCAATGGAGTAATTGCTGCTTCAGCAGGAAATCATGCACAAGGAGTAGCTTATGCAGCTAAAAAGTTAGGTATTAATTCAACAATTGTAATGCCAACAACAACTCCTGAAATAAAAGTAAATTCAGTTAGAAGATTAGGAGCAAAGATAGTATTAGAGGGTGATTCATTTGATGAAGCATATCAATATGCAAAAAACTTAGCTAAGAAAGACCAATTAACTTTTATACATCCATACGATGATCCATTAGTAATAGCAGGTCAGGGCACTATCGGAAAAGAGATTCTAGAGAGCAACCTAAAGAATATAGACTCTGTATTTGTTCCAGTCGGAGGAGGAGGCTTATTGGCTGGCATTGGTGCTTATATCAAAGAGAAAAATCCTAAAATAAGAGTTATAGGAGTAGAACCAGAAGATGCGGCTTGTTTAAGAGCAGCCTTAGATGCAAATAGAAGAGTAACTCTAGATGAAGTTGGCTTATTTGTAGATGGAGTTGCGGTGAAGCAAGTGGGAAAGATTCCTTATTCAATCATTAGAGAATGGGTAGATGATGTCGTAACAGTCTCAGTTGATGAAATATGTGCCGCTGTTAAAGATATATTTGAAGAAACTAGGTCACTGGTTGAGCCAGCAGGTGCTCTATCTTTAGCAGGTCTAAAAAAATATGTCCGCAGTAGAGGGCTTAAAAATAAAAATCTTGTTGCTATAAATTCAGGAGCCAATATAAATCTAGATAGGCTATCTCACATAGTGGAAAGGGTTCAATTAGGAGAGAAGTCAGAAGTATTATTCAGTGTAAAAATCCCTGAGCAAAGAGGGAGTTTTAGGAAATTCTGTCTAGATTTAGGCAAAAGAATGATTACAGAATTTAACTATAGAGTTGATAAGGCCGATGAAGCGCATATTTTTGTAGCTTGCAAAATAAGTAAAGGAATAAAAGAGAAAACTTCTTTATTTAAGAACCTCAGAAAAAAAGGCTACTCGCCAATAGACCTTTCTGAAAATGAATTGGCAAAGATTCATATAAAACATATGGTGGGGGGAAGGGCACCAGAAAAAACAATAGAGAAAGGGGAAAGCATTTTTAGAGTTGAATTTCCTGAAAGACCCGGTGCTTTAATGGATTTCCTTACTACATTAGGAGATAGATGGAATATAACTCTTTTTCACTACAGAAACCAAGGGTCGGCCCAAGGTAGAGTTTTAATAGGATTCCAAGTTTCTGATGAAGATAAAAATAATTTAACCCATTACCTTCAAAAAACAGGGTTCCCTTTTTGGGACGAATCTTCTAATAAAGCATATACAACTTTTCTAGAGTAAATTGATTGCATATTCTCCTTTTTAAAAGGAAGCTGTTCTTTGCATTGATCATTGAAAGACCGTATGTGCTCTCTCTCTTCTTCCAAAAAGTTATCTATAGCTAATTTAAAACGATTGTCATGGATTAAATGTGCAGAGTAGGTCTCAATGGGCAGGAAACCCCTTTTAATTTTGTGCTGACCTTGAACTCCTGGATCAAATCTTTCGAGAGAGTTTTCGATACAAAACTCTATTCCTTGATAATAGCAAACTTCAAAATGAAGAGAGTCATATGATTCACTAGTTCCCCAATATCTTCCATATAACACCCTATCATCAAAGAAATTCAATGCACTAGCTATAAGACGGCCTTCAAGGTCTCTAGCAGTTACCATCATTATGTTATCTGGAATCTTATTAGCTATATCAAGGAAAAAGTCTAAGTTTAAGTACCCCTCCATTCCTCTTCTGTAATAAGTTGTTTGATATAGTTTATAGAAATCCTCCCATTCCTCTTTTTTTATTTCTCTACCAATTAGACGATAAGTTTTAATGTTTTGTCTTGATACTTTTTCTCTTTCTTTTCTTATATTCTTTCTTTGTCTAGAAGTCAGCTCATTGAGAAAGTCCTCAAATGATTCATAATCATTATTAAACCAATGGTATGAGTTACTAGTTCGTATACTGAATCCAAGATCCATATAATGTTTTAATTCTTTTAAATTTGGTAGGAGTACGTGAAAGCTAGAAAAATTAGAGCTTAACGATAGATCTTGTATTTTTCTAGCTACAGCTTCGATAATTTTTCCTTTTTGAGACACTTCTTTACATAATATTCTTGGTCCTGTAGCAGGAGTGAAAGGAATAGAGTTAATTATCTTGGGATAATAGTCTAGTCCATTTCTATAATATGCGTCAGCCCAGGACCAATCAAAAACAAACTCCCCTTGAGAGTTTGTTTTTAAATAAATAGGCATTAAACCAATCAGGGTTTCATTTTCTGTGATGACAGCATGAAAGGGGTACCAACCTTTTTCTGGTGATACGCATCTATTAATTTCTAGGCAAGAAAGAAAATCATATTTTAAGAAGGGATACTCATTTTTTTGTAAGGAATCCCAATCTGACTTCTTTATATCTGAAATAGATCTAAGAAATTCTACTTTCAAGCTAAGTCCCTGAGACTGACCCAATGAAGATAATTAACCCAACCCAATTGTTATTCTTAAATGCCAAGAGGCAATCTTTAGCATCAAAATCTTTAATTAAATAGTATTGGTAAAAACAAAAAAGAAGACTAATAAAAATAGCAAAGTAATAAATTTTGCTAACTTCAGCTAGGTAACCGGCTAAAGACCATAAAGAGAGAGACATAAGATGAAACAGGATTATAAATAACTGAACGTTTTTATCTAAAAAGATAGCGGAAGAACCTATCCCTATTGATAAGTCATCTTCTTTATCACACATAGCGTATTCAGTGTCATAGGCTTGAATCCAAAAGAAACAAGCAAAGAAACAGGTAATAGAGACTATAGATAAAAGGTGGTTCTCAGCTGCTGAAACCATAATTACGCCCCAAGAGAAGGCAATACCCAAGAAAAGCTGCGGGAAAGAAAAGAACCTTTTTGATAATGGGTAGATTATGGCCACTAGTAATCCAAATAAAGCAGCAATGAATGTTTGTAAGTTTGTCCAAATAAGCAAAGTAGAAGATAAAGAAATTAGTATAAAGAAAATGATAAGAGCTTCAGTTGAAGATACGACGCCTGTAACTAAAGGCCGATTCTTTGTCCTTTTCACTTTGCCATCAAAATTCTTATCAAAATAGTCATTGATAACACATCCAGCTGATCGCATTAAGAAAGTACCAACTATAAATATAAAGATTAATTTAATATCTGGACTTCCTTTAGTAATTAGAAAGAAAGCAGTTAAAGTGGGCCAAAGTAATAGTAATACACCTATCGGCTTATCAACTCTCATTAGTAGAAGGTAATTTGCTAACTTTCTTGTCATAAATTTTCTTATTCTAATTTGATTAACTTAATCTGGCTTCTTAAAACTTAGGTTAGAATAATGATTTTCAAGAAACAAGGAAGCTGATTTTTATGAAAAAGTGGGAATGTATAGTTTGTGGTCTTATATATGATGAAGCAGAAGGGTGGCCAGAAGATGGAATTGAGCCAGGAACTAAATGGGAAGATGTACCTGAAGATTGGGTTTGTCCAGATTGTGGGGTAGGAAAAGAAGATTTTGAAATGGTAGAAATATGAACACGTTATCTGCACCTAAGAATTTAACAAGAAATGTATTGATAGGAATGGGTCTTGGTATTCTCATTGCTTCTATTTTTTATTATTCACAGAACACCCTATCTCAATCTTTATCACTTGGGGTTGAGAAGTATGTATTTAATTTAGGCGGTCAAATATTTAAGAATTTATTAATGTTAGTGGTTGTTCCATTGGTATTTTTCTCTTTAGTCTCGGGAATATCTTCTTTATCCAATATGGTTAAATTAGGATCTATAGCAACAAAAACTATAGGACTTTACTTATTAACAACGGGAATAGCCGTAAGCTTAGCTCTCTTCTTTGGTTGGTTTTTGGACCTTTCTGGAACTGATGGAGCAATAGCTCCTTATGCACCACCTCCTGGTGATTCAAGTTTGTATGGCACGGTATTAAGGATATTTCCTAACAATATGTTTGGGGCTTTCATAGAAAATAATATGTTGGGAATTGTATTTATTAGTATTTTATTTGGACTAGCTTTGAATCTCACCGATGATTTAACTAATGGACTTTCCAAGAATTTTGAGAGATTCAATATTGTTTTCCTCAAAGTAGTCCTTTTAATTATGAGTTTTGCTCCTATAGGCGTTTTTTGTTTAATGGGAAGTTATGTAATGGACAAAGGGTTAGATATCTTTGGAGATTTAGCTGAATATGTTGTTTTATTAATCTTTGTACTCTTTTTTCATCTATTCTTTACTTATTCTTTAATTCTAAAACTGTTTGCGAATCTTAATCCTTTAACTTTTTATAAAAAAATGAGGAATGTAGCCTTATTTGCATTCTCAACCTCCTCAAGTGCTGCAACCATACCCGTTACTTTAAAGACCGTTACGGATGACTTGGGAGTTAAAAAAGATGTTTCATCATTTGTAGTACCAGTTGGAGCAACAATAAATATGGATGGAACTGCAATTATGCAAGGACTTGCGACTATGTTCATTGCAAGTACAGTTGGAGTTGACTTAACTCTAATTCAATACGGCCAAATAGTCCTTCTTGCTATAGTAACTTCAATAGGTACTGCAGCTGTACCTTCAGCTGGAACAGTCACATTGGCTTTAATTTTGGGATCTGTAGGTTTGCCTTTAGACGCTATTGGGTTGATATTAGCAGTAGATAGAATTTTGGATATGATACGAACCTCAGTAAATGTATGCGGAGATGCAGCAGTTTCTTGCATAGTTGCTAAATCAGAAGGGGAGTTTGACCAAGAAGTATTTGATTCAAGAATTTAGGACTTTAATTAATTTATTATTCTTGTAGACTCACGCGCAATTAATATTAATTTCACTTATTTTAAGGAGAAAAGATGTCAGAAAGTTTTCTTTTACTACCCACTTTAGTAGGTTTAGCAGGTCTTTGTGTTGCATTGGCCATATACCTTGTTGTCACAAGATTCCCTGAAGGAGATGCAGAAGTTAAAAAGATAGGAGATCAAATTCACCTAGGTGCAATGACTTTTATGAAGACCGAATATACATACTTAACTATATTTGCATTAGTTGTGATTATTCTGGTTTGGTTCTCTTTAGGTGATGAGACAGCTTTAGCAGTTTTAGCTGGTGCACTTTCTTCATCTATTGCTGGATGGATAGGAATGTATTCAGCTACAAAAGCCAATGTTAGGACTGCTACTGCAGCTGCGGAATCAGGAGCTGAGACAGCTCTATCAGTGGCTTTTTATGGCGGCTCTATTATGGGTCTTTGCGTAGCTTCTCTAGGTTTAATAGGACTAGGTTCTCTTTACTACATTTTGAGTGGAAATGCCCATTCAATAGAAGGATTTGCTATGGGAGCTTCTATAGTTGCCTTATTTTCAAGAGTTGGTGGTGGGATCTATACAAAAAGTGCGGATGTAGGAGCTGACTTAGTTGGTAAAGTAGAAGCGGGCATACCTGAAGATGATCCAAGAAATCCGGGAGTTATTGCAGATAATGTGGGTGATAACGTAGGCGACATTGCTGGAATGGGATCTGATATCTTTGAGTCTTATTGCGGCTCTATGGTTGCATGTATAGCTATAGCCTCAACACTTACAATATTAGACAGAGAAGGCATGATGTTTTTGCCATTAGCCCTTGCATCGATAGGACTAATTTCCTCTGTTCTAGGCATCATCATTGTAAGGTTATTCTCTAGCTCTTCTCCTGCTTTAGCCATGAGGATTGGTACAATTGCGGCACCTATTATTTTTGTAATAGCAGCTTATTTTGTCATTAATCTCCTGGTGCAAGAGACAGGAACAAATATTTGGTTAGCAGTGGTATGTGGTTCAGCAGGAGGGATAGCAATAGGGCTAATTACTGAGTACTACACTGGATCCACACCTATAGTAAAAATTGCAGAGTCAGGTCAGACCGGACCAGCAACAGTCATGATCACAGGGTTATCGGTAGGAATGCAATCTGTAGTGGCTCCAATAGCTTGTTTAGCTTTAATAATTTTCATTTCTACACAACTTACTGGACTATATGGAGTTGGGATTGCAGCTGTAGGTATGTTGTCAACAGTGGGGATAACTATGGCTATAGATGCTTATGGGCCTGTAGCTGATAATGCAGGTGGAATTGCAGAAATGGCTGGTATGCCATCTGAAACAAGAGAAATCACTGATGAACTAGATGAACAAGGGAATACAACAGCTGCAATTGGTAAAGGATTTGCAATTGGAGCAGCAGCATTAGCTGCTTTAGCAATTATTGCTGCCTTTGTAGCTACAGTTTCTTCTAATAGAGAAGAACCTTTAGAGTTATTATTAAGTAACCCAATGGTTCTTATAGGAATGTTTATAGGTGGAGCAATCCCATTCTTAATTGCCTCAATAACAATGACCGCTGTTGGTGATGCAGCTTTTGAAATGATAAATGAAATCAGGAGGCAGTTTAAGGAAATACCTGGTCTTCTAGAAGGCAATGCGGAGCCGGATACTGCAAAATGCGTAGATATAGCAACTGCTGCAGCTTTAAAGAAAATGTTAATTCCAGGAGTTATAGCAGTCTCAGCTCCTCCTTTGGTTGGATTTGGTCTAGGAGCAGAGTCTCTAGGTGGAATGCTTGCCGGAGGACTATTAGCTTGCGTATTAATGGCACTTTTTATGGCAAATGCAGGCGGAGCTTGGGATAACGCTAAGAAGTATATAGAAAAAGGTAATTTAGGAGGGAAGGGAACCGATACTCATTCTGCTGCAGTTGTAGGAGATACTGTAGGTGATCCCTTCAAAGACACTTCTGGTCCTTCTATGAATATTCTTATTAATGTTATGGCTATTGTTAGTTTAGTTATCGCTCCACTCTTGTAACTAAATAACTTTACTCATAGTTTTATGGGGGATTCCAGTATCTGATTCATAGGAATCCCCAATAACATAGTCTAAAGATTTGTAGAATGCTATTGCATCTTCTCTAGCATTCAAAATTATTGTTTTTGAGCCTTGCCTTTTAGCCTCGTCTTCTAATTTACGAACTATTTCACTGCCAATCCCAGATCTATGTAAATCTTCTCTGACAGCCATATACCTTATTTGATATTTATCAGTAGTTACTTTATGTATTCTCCCACTCCCTACAATTTCTTTTTTTTCATTAATTGCAATCAAATGAAAGCCATTATTTTCATATTCATCAACAGAAGATTCTTTGGACATATTCCAAGGCTCTCTGAGCATCTTCCATCTAAAATGATAGTAGCCTTCTATCTCTTGATTAGTTTCTGGATTTTTAATTAGAAAATCCTTTTTTTTATGCATAATTAGATCTGTGAGTAAGATTGATAATATTTATAAGAATGGTGATTTTAATCATTTACCTTTTTCTTTCAATGAAGAAGTAACACAAGTCTTTGAAGACATGATTGAAAGATCAGTTCCAGGTTATATCTCTTCACTTAAAATAACCGAGGAAATTACTACCAAGCTGTTTCAAAAGGATTCGAATTTCTATGATTTGGGCTGTTCTTTAGGCGCAGTTACTCATCAAGTTTCTGACATAGTAAGAACTAAAAATGGAAATATACTGGCTGTTGATAATTCAGAGGCCATGATAGATTCTTGTAAAAGTAGGATAAAAGATTCACATATAAGCTTTATATTGGATGACATAACAAAAATAGAGATAGAAAACGCTTCAGTAGTATCTTTGAATTTTGTAATACAATTTTTAGAACCATCAGTAAGACTTAATTTTCTCAAGGGAATTTTCAAGGGACTTAAAAAAGGAGGCGCTCTACTGCTTTCAGAAAAATTCTCTTTTGATAGCAATAAAGAAGAAGAAACAGTTTCTAGAATTCATCATAGCTTTAAGTTAGCCAATGGATATTCAGAATTAGAAGTCTCTAGAAAAAGAGATGCCCTAGAAGGGGTGTTAATTTCTCAATCTCAAGCAGAGAATGAAGGGCTTCTTTATGAATCTGGGTTCTCAGAAATCAGAAAGGTAATGAAGAATCTAAATTTTGTAACTTTCATGGCTATAAAATTATGAAGGATAATTTAGAGTGGTCTAGAGCTGAATATTTTTATTCAAAAGACCCACTCAATGGAGAAAAGGATAAAAGAATAGAAAGTTGGTCTAAATTATTAACCTCATTACCCAATGTTGAATTATCTTCTTCAGAGCTTAAAACTGAGGTTTCTATAAGTCTAAATTGGACATCGGAGCAAAAGAGAGCAACGGAAAACCTTTTGTTGGATTTAATTCCTTGGAGAAAAGGACCCTTTAATTTAGGTGGAATTGATATTGATACAGAGTGGAGATCTAATCTTAAATGGGAAAGATTTCTCTCTTTGGGCTTATCTTTAGAAGGAAAAAAGGTTCTAGATGTAGGGGCTGGTAATGGCTATTACGCATTCAGAATGCTAGGCGAAAGGGCAAGAGAAGTTATATGTTTAGAGCCTAATTTAACGCATGTAATTCAATTTCTCTCAATTAATCACTTCTTAAAGAAAGAAGAGGTTAAAGTTATTCCTAAAAGATTAGAACAACTCACTCCTAAACCTAATTTTGATATTATTTTTAGCATGGGAGTCTTGTACCATCAAAGAAACCCATCTGATCATATAAAGCTTTTATCTTCAAATCTAAAGCCGAAAGGAAAAATAGTTTTAGAAACAATTCTATCTTTTGAAGGTTCAGAAATGGAAATAAAGAACGGTAAGTATGCAAATATGCCTAATGTTTGGTATCTACATGATGCCAATGGAATTAAGGATATAGCTCACCAGCATGGTTTAAAAGTTTCTGCCTATACAAAAGGACATGTAACCTCTTCAAATGAGCAGAGAAAGACAAGATGGATGCCTTTTAAGAGTTTTTCTGATGCAATCAATATCAAAACAGGCAAAACCTTAGAGGGTTACAGTTTACCCAAAAGAAGTTTTTTTATTCTAGAAAAGAACTAAGAATCAGAATAATCTAGTTTAGTCCCAATCCATCTATCTACAAGCGAATAGGCTAGTTTTTTATTCTTTTTTGCTATTTCTATTGCTCTAACTTGAGCTTCTTCAAGCAATTCTGAATCTCTTATAGGGTTCGCTATTTTTAGATTCATCATACCTGACTGTCTTAATCCATAGATATCACCTGAACCTCTAAGCTCAAGATCCTTTTCTGCTATCTTAAAGCCATCATTAGTCTCTTCCATTGCTTTAATTCTTTCTTTGGCAGATTCACTTAGATTTTCACCATGCAGAAGAAGGCAGTGTGATTGCGAGTTCTCTTTTCTTCCAACCCTGCCCCTTAATTGGTGCAGTTGAGATAGCCCTAATCTTTCTGGATTTTCTATAATCATTAAAGTTGCTTCAGGAACATCTACTCCAACCTCAATTACAGTCGTACATACAAGTAACTGTATATCTCCTTTTCTAAAAGAATCTATGACGCTATCTTTTATTTTTTTATTTAGCTTTCCATGAACAAGACCAACATTAATTTTTGGAATTTCTCTAGAGATATCCTCATATAGCTCTTCCGCTGCTTGTGCTTCTAGTTCTTCTGAGTCTTCAATAAGTGTGCAAACCCAATAGGCTCTCTGCCCTTCGTTGCAGACCTCACTTACTCTATTGATTATTTTGTTTCTCATAGAATTAGGTCTAGATGAAGTGGAAACAGGCTTCCTTCCTGGAGGAAGTTCATCTATAACTGATGTATCTAGAGATCCATATACGGTCATAGCTAAAGTTCTGGGAATGGGCGTTGCAGTCATAATCAACTGATGAGGGCTTTCATTGGAACCTTCTATTCCTTTATCTAATAAAGAGAATCTTTGATGCACACCAAACCTATGTTGCTCATCTATTATTGTTAGGCCTAAATTTTTGAATTTAATGTCTTTCTGGAATAAGGAGTGAGTTCCAATAAGTATATCTATCTCAGAATTATCAAGTTTTTTTAAGATATTGGCTCTTGATTTACTAGCTGTAGATCCAAGCAATAATTCAACATTAAGATTAAACTTATCAAACCATCCAGAGAAATTCTGGAAATGCTGTTCAGCTAGTATTTCTGTAGGACACATAATGGCAACTTGATGTTTATTTTTGGCGGCTAATAAAGCTGATAGTGCAGCTACTATCGTTTTTCCGGAACCCACATCTCCTTGCAGCAGTCTCCTCATAGGCTTATTTCCTAGAAGATCCTTCTTTATTTCTTCCCAATTTTTAATTTGTGAATTTGTTAGTTTAAATTCTAATGAATCAAGAAACTTAAGCTCATCATCTTCTTTTGTCACAATTTCCGGGCCTTTTCTATTTTCTGACTCTTTCTTTAAGATCCCAGAACATAAAATATGTGCTGTGAGCTCTTCTCTTATTAATGATCGTTGTATTGGGTGTTTGCCTAGACTTAAAAGATCCAAATCAGTATCACTTGGAGGCGAGTGAATGAAAGATAACGAATCAATTAAGGTCTTATCTTTCTCGTTTATTGACTCATTTAATAAATCATTTGTTTTACAAAACCTTAAACTATCAAGAATAATCTTTCTTAGTTTTGTCTGCTGTACTCCAGAAGTGGTAGGATAAATTGGCGTAAGATTTTCATCTATGGGTGGTAAGTTATCTTTTGTAAAGGATTTGTATTGAGGATGAATCATTTCCTTATTTCTTTGTCCTTGGCGTATAGTGCCATAACATCTTATAAGATCACCTTTCTGTAAATTCTTTTGTTGTGCAAAAGCAAAATGAAAAAGTCTCATTGTTAGCCTGCCTGTCCCATCATAAATTTCTACAAGAAGTTGCCTTCTTCCTCTGAAAGCAATGGATGAGTTAACTATTTCGCCCTCTATAAGAGATTCTTGATTGATTCTTGCGTTTCCAATTGATGTGATGGTTGTTCTGTCTTCATATCTAGAAGGAAGATGAAATACACTATCAATTATGTTCTCAATTCCCATATTGGATAGAGCAGAAGATGTCTTTGGGCCAACACCCTTTAAATTAGTTAGAGGATAAGTCTTGCCTTCTTTTAAGGGCATTTCTTAATCAGGATTTCCCTTAACGATTATAGCTTCTATCTCTATCAATGCGTCTAAGGGAAGTTTTGCTACCTGAAGAGCCGCCCTTGCAGGATAAGGCTCGTCAAAGAATTCTTTCATAATTTCGTTGACCTTAGAGAAAACAGACAAATCCGACAATGAAATATTTACCTTAACTATTTCTGAACTTGTTGCATCTGAGGCTTTGCATAATTCAATAACGTTTTTAAAAGCTTGTCTTATCTGATTTTCATCCCCTTCTACTAACTTCATTGTTTTAGGATCTAAAGGTATCTGCCCTGAAAGAAATATTAGGTTTCCAGACTTTATGGCTTGTGAATAAGTTCCTATAGCTTTAGGAGCATTGGAAGTTTCAATTTTTTCTTTCATAGTATTAATGTATGGTTTTCGCGTGCCTGTCCTCTTGATCATGAATTCTGTTTACAGAAATTACCCTTTTCATTGATCTTAACTTTCTAACGACTTTGGCAAGATGGTCTCTGTTATAAACTTGAATAAATAAATGAAATGCAACCTTTTCTGAGTCTAGGTCATTATGTTCCAACGATTCAATGTTGGTATCACTTGAACTTATACTAAAAGCTATATCAGCTAACAAACCAGGATAATCTTCAGCGATAACTTTAATTTCAGTTGGAAAGGCCTTATCTAACTCTTCGTCCCACTTTACGGGAAAGCACTCCCTGGGATCTTCCCTAACCGAAAGTATGTTTTTACATCTCTCTTGATGAACCACCATGCCACCAGATGTAAAGTGGCCTATTACTGAATCTCCTGGAATGGGGTTACAACATTGGCCATACTTAATAGCTAGACCCTCAGTTCCTGATATTTCTAGAGCAACTGGTAATGAAGTAGCTTTATCAGTCTCATTCATTAGGTTAGAAATCTGCGTTGCTACAATATTTCCAGCTCTTTTACCCAGGCCAATATCTTCTAGTAATTCGTTTAGAGAATCTACACCCAGTTTTTGTATAACTCCTGATAAATGATCATTATTTCTTCTATTCAGTTTAATGTTGTATTCAGATAGAGCCTGTTCAAGTAGTTTCTTACCCACTTTTATAGCCTCGGATGCCTTTGTATTACTTAGATAATGTCTTATGCTATTTCTGGCTCTTGAAGTTATTGCAAAATCTAACCAAGCTGGTGAGGTTTGTGGCAGTCTATCAGTTAATATTTCCACTGTTTGTCCACTTTCTAGAGGAACACTTAATGGAGCAAGTTTTCTGTTTATTCTGCAGCCTTTACAGTAATTACCTATATCTGTGTGTACGGAATAGGCAAAATCAATTGGAGTTGAGCCTTCAGGGAGTTCTAATATCTTTCCTTGAGGAGTAAAGACGTATATTTCATCAGGAAAAATATTAGTTTTTATTGAATCAATATAATCTTCAGAATTTTCATAGTTATTTCTCATTTCAACTAATCCCGCAACCCATTTTCTAGCTTTTCTTTGGGGAGCTGTTTCTTTTGAATTCCCAGACTTATAGAGCCAATGTGATGCAATTCCGTTTTCAGCCATGTCATCCATTTCTTCTGTTTTAATTTGTATCTCAATAGGTTGACCATCTGTTCCTATTACACCGGTATGAATAGATTGATATCCATTTGATTTAGGAATAGCAATATAGTCCTTAAACCTTCCTTCTATGGGTTTAAATACAGAATGAACAGCTCCAAGCGCTCTATAGCAATCTTCAGATTTATCAACAATTAGTTTGAAAGCATAGATATCCATGATGTCACCAAATGACCTTCTGTTTTGCTTCATTTTTCTATAAATACTGTAGATATGCTTATCTCTTCCTTCTATGTAAGCGGCAATGTTATCTTCAACTAACTGCTTCTCTAGGACTCTTTGAATCTTTCTAAGTAACCTTTTTTGACTACCTCTATTTTTTTTAACAGCTACTCTTAATCTTCTGTATCTCCCGGGGTAAAGGATCCTAAAAGACAGGTCTTCCAATTCTCTATAGATATTATTCATTCCTATTCTATGAGCAATAGGCGCATATATTTCTAGTGTTTCTTTAGAGATTCTGATTTGCTTATCTCTACTCAAGTGTCCTAAAGTTCTCATATTATGTAGCCTATCTGCGAGTTTTACTACTATGACTCTGATATCTTTAGCCATAGCAAGAATCATTTTTTGATAGTTGTCTGCTTGTAATACTGAAGCCGAAGAGAGTTCTAATTTATCTAGTTTGCTAACTCCATCAACTAAATTTGCTACGCTAGAGTTAAATTCTTTTTCTATTACCTGTTTAGGTACTCCACAATCTTCAATGACATCATGAAGCATAGCTGCTGAAATACTATCTTCGTCTAGTCTAAGATTAGATAAGATGTTGGCCACGGCAACAGGATGAGATACGTAAGGATCTCCACTTTTTCTAAATTGACCGGAATGAGCATTATTAGCAAATTCATACGCAGAATTTACTTGCTCTACCTGACTACCAGTCAAGTATTCAGATAATTTTTTTGAAAGAGCATCTATAGATTCCATAATAAAAACAAGATCTATAAGATCTTTTTGTTAATCTAGATGCCTATTATTCTGCAGAAGGGCCTTCTGCTGCAAGTTCTTCTGAGAATTCTTCTTCTAAATCAGATATATCTACCGTAAGTTCGTTTATATTATCTGTAGTAACAGTTCCAGCTTCAATTTCCCTTAGAGCCATGACGGTAGGTTTATCATCTTCCCAATCTAGAGTAGCTTTTCTCCCACCTATAGCTAGTTGCCTAGCTCTTTTTGCTGCCAATACTATCAAATCATATCTCGATTCTATTTTTTCGAGAGCATCTTCTACTGTTATTCTTGCCATAATTGTTTGTTTCTTTTAGTGGGCGCGCATTCTACTCTAAATCGAAGCATCTTCCAATAATTTAGATGCAACACTTGAAGCTTCCTCTTGTCTTTCTTCAGCTATGCCTTGTTCTGTAACCACTTGTTTAAGGTCATTGAGCGCATCTTTAAAGGAGTTGTTTAGGATTAGGACATCAAACTTATTACTTTTCTGAATTTCTTCTTTAGCAAAAGAGATTCTTTTAGATATTGTTTCTTTAGAGTCTTGACGCCTATTTTTTAATCTTACTTCCAATTCCTTTATCGAGGGGGGCAGAACAAAAACTGTTATAGCTTCGGGGTAAAATTTTTTTACTTGCAAAGCGCCTTGCCAGTCTAATTCCAGCATAACATCATGACCTTTATGGAGTTTGTCCGACACCCACTCCTTGCTTGTACCATAATAATTTCCAAAAACTTCAGCACTTTCTAAGAAATCTCCTTCATCTATCTTTTTTTGGAATTCTTCTTTTGAAATAAAGTAATAGGATTGACCATTTTTTTCCTTACTTCTTGGTTTTCTTGTTGTAAAAGATATACCAAGCAAAATATCTATTTCATCAAAGTCTTCTAAAAGAGCTTTTATCAAAGAAGTTTTTCCTCCACCAGAAGGCGCAGATACTACAATTAATTTAGACATTTAAATTTTTATTACTTTATTATCTTAGGATAATTATTAAACCAAGACTAGCTAAGCATTATCTAATCAACATAGAATACACTCTGAACCATGAAACAAACAGAAAAAGACTTCTTAAATCTGGCTATTCAATTAGAAGCTCTTCTATTTGGAGACTTTACCTTAAAGTCAGGGATTAAGAGTTCTTACTTTTTTAATATCTCTTCTTTTTTTAATTCAGGTCATCTGAGTGATTTAGCCGACTTATATCATAAAGAAATAATTGATTCAGGTATTCCTTTCGATATTCTTTTTGGTCCAGCCTATAAAGGAATTCCTCTAGCAGCAGCTGTAACTTCTTTAGCTGGAGTTAAAGGGGAAAAATCTTTTCCTATAGCCTTTGACAGGAAAGAAGAAAAAGATCATGGAGAAGGAGGGATCATAGTAGGAGAAATTGAGAATAAAGATGTACTGATTATTGATGATGTATTAACAGCAGGAACGGCCCTAAAAAACTCTATTCATATTATTAATTCTTCGGGAGGAAAGGTAGTAGGAGCAATTGTAGCCCTAGATAGAGAGGAAAAAATAGAGAATGAGACTATAAAGGATAGTTTAGAAAAAGAACTAAACATTCCAATACTCTCTATAGCTCAAATGAGCAGTCTCATTAAATACATCAAGGAGAGTAAAGAGTACTCTCATTTGTCTAAATTCTTTCAAGAGTAATTTCTAATGTTCACGGGAATAGTGCAGGCAAAAGGAGCTATTTCAGAAATTAAAAGCTTTGAACAAGGCATAAGATTAAGGATTGAGGTAGACAAAGGCTTTCTTGAAGATCTCAAAAAGGGCGCAAGTATCGCAGTAAATGGGGTGTGTCTAACAGTTACGGACTTCTCTGAAGGGAGTGTTAATTTTGATGTTATAGAGGAGACTTTAAAAGTTACAAATCTTTCGTATTTCACAGAAGGTGATTTAGTAAACATGGAGAGATCTCTAAAGTTTGGTGATGAGGTAGGAGGCCATATCTTATCAGGTCATGTTTCTTGTACTTGTGAAGCAATAAAATATGAAGGCGATAAAGAAACAGAAATAAGAGTAAATACTCCCAAAGAGTGGATGAAGTTTATATTTAAGAAAGGATATGTTGCTTTAAATGGCGTAAGTCTTACTGTAGGAAAGGTAGAGGGCAATTATTTTTCTGTTTACTTAATTCCAGAAACATTAGAAGTAACAAATCTTGGAACTAACAGTGAAAATTTGATGTTGAACTTAGAGGTAGATCAAAATACAGTAGCTATAGTCAACGCACAGAATTAATATTTAGGGGGAGAGTTTGATTATGAAGAAAAAACTATTTTTATATTCTTTTTTTATTTTTTCTTTAAGTCCTTTTTTTATAAATGCTAAAGAAAATATACCTTTTCAGTCAACTTATAATCCTCAAAAGAGCAGTTCAGTCCTAATACAGCAAGGAAGACTTCTTACGGCAACTGAAGAAGATTCATTTATTGGCGATATCTTAATTTCAAATAACGTAATTGTAGAGATAGGAAAAAGTATAAATCCTCCATTAGGAACAAAGGTAATAGATGCAAGAGGGAAATGGGTAACCCCTGGAATAATAGATATTCATTCTCATATGGGAGTGTATCCAGCACCAAGTTTAAATTCTAGTTCTGATGGCAATGAATCTACAAGTCCCACTACTGCCCATGTATGGGCTGAGCATTCAGTATGGACACAAGATCCTCAAATGCCTCTAGCTTTAAAAGGAGGGATAACGACTTATCATGTGTTACCTGGATCAGCAAATTTAATTGGGGGAAGAGGAATAACTCTTAAGAATGTTTGGTCACGAACTGTTCAAGGGATGAAATTTCCTAATGCTCCCTATACTTTAAAGATGGCGTGTGGAGAAAATCCAAAAAGAGTTTATGGTGGAAGGAGGATGGAGCCTTCAACAAGAATGGGAAATGTAGCTGGTTATAGAAAAGCTTGGATAAAGGCTGAATCATATTTAAGTAGACAACAGCAATATGAGTCTAAGTCTGAACAAGCTAAACAAATGGGTTATAAACCAACTCGAGATCTCGAAATGGAAACTTTAGCTGGCGTACTCAAAGGAGAGATCTTGATTCAAAATCACTGCTATAGGGGAGAAGAAATGGCAGTGATGTTAGATTTAGCTAAAGAATTTGATTACAAGGTGACTACTTTCCATCATGCCATTGAGGCCTATAAAGTAGCAGATATTTTGGCTGAAAATAATGTCTGCGCTGCTATTTGGGCAGATTGGTGGGGATTTAAACATGAAGCGTTTGATATGGTTTGGGAAAATGCAGCCATTATTCATAATGCTAATGGCGAAAAAGGATGCGCTATCATCCATTCTGATGATGCTGTTGGCATTCAACGTCTGAATCAAGAAGCTGCTAAAGCAATGGCAGCAGGAAATAGAGTAGGCCTAAATATATCTGAGGGAGATGCCATTAAATGGATTACATTAAATGCAGCGAAAGGCCTTGGTATTGATAAATGGACTGGGTCTTTAGAAAAGGGAAAAATGGCTGATGTAGTTATATGGGATGGAAATCCCTTTAGTGTATATACAAAAACTGAGAAAGTATTTATAGATGGGATACTAAAGTATAGTTCAGAGGATATTAGTTTACCCAAGCCAACAGATTTTGAATTAGGAATTATTAACCCTGAGGAGAATAGGCTATGAAAAATACTTTCTTTATAAGCAACCTATTTCTGCTTATTTTCTCTCTAAATCTATTTGCAGAAGATTTTTTAATAAAAAATGCAAAAATATTTACAGGAACGGATCAAGGTTTAATTAAGAATTCAGATATTCATATTAAAGATGGAAGGGTCCAGGAGATTAAAAAAGAAATAGATATTAGTAATATCAAAGTAATTGATTTGAATGGGAAATTAATTACCTCTGGATTTATATCGCCTTTATCACAGTTAGGGTTAGTAGAAATTGGCCTTGAATCGAGAACCAGAAATGATTCATCAGATGTTTATTCAGCAGGATTTAGTGTTGCCAGTTCATTCAATCCTAAGTCAACTCTGATTCCTTACAATTTAACTGGAGGAATCACTCTTAGTTTATCTTCACCTAGCTCAGGAGGTTTATTTTCTGGTCTTTCTTCTGCTTTTTATTTATCAGGGAAATTAAAGAATAGCTTGCTAAAAAAAGATATCGCATTAATAGCTTCAATAAGAAGTGGGGAAGGTTCAAAGGCAGCTAGCTTCCTTCTTTTAGAAGATTTCCTTACTTATGCTCAAGATAGAAATGCTGAAAAAGATCTATCTATAATTCCTTTAAGCCAAGAGGATGGAAATATTTCTATTAGGGATCTGCGCGCAATAAAAAGAGTTGTTGATAAAGAGATACCTCTAGTAGTTAGGGTAGACAAATCCTCAGATATTTTAACCATATTGGATCTAGCTAAAAGAAAAGATATAGAACTAATAATAGCTGGTGCCTCAGAAGGGTGGATGGTTGCTAATGAGTTAGCTGACTCAGGCGTGCCAGTTATTTTAACTCCTATAGATAATATACCTAGCTCCTTTGATAGCCTTGGTTCTAGGTTAGATAACGCCTCTATGCTTCATAAGGCTGGAGTTAAATTAATCATTAGCTCTCATGAAACTCACAATGCTTATCTGTCCAGACAGGGAGCAGGAATAGCAGTTTCTTATGGTCTGCCTTGGGAAGAAGCTATAAAAGCATTAACTATAAATATTTCAGAATCTTTTAACCTAGACAAATTAGGAGCAATAAAACCTGGTTATAAAGCTGATTTGGTTGTCTGGGATGGAGACCCTCTAGAAGTAACTTCTTTCGTAGAGAGAGTTTTCATATCTGGAAAAGAAGTTCCTGTTGAGAATAGGTCTATGAGGCTTAGAGATAGGTATCTAGAGAATTAGCCTAGAGATTCTTTTACTTTAATGCTGACGAGTCCCATGTCAGCCTTACCAGACAGTTTATTTTTTAGTAACCCCATTACTTTGCCCATATCTTGCATAGATTCTGCACCAGATTCAGCAATAGCCTGGTTTACCTCTTGAAGTATTTCTTCTTCTGAGAGCTGCTCAGGAAGAAATTTTTC
>CACOMS010000013.1 GCA_902628375.1 uncultured SAR86 cluster bacterium
GGTCTTCAAAGGTAGGTGTTCTGCCTCTCTTTTGCTTGAAGCTCTGAATCAAAGATTCTAAGCCTGCAATGTGAGGTATGTTTATATGTCCAGATTCTGTAGCCACTGGTGTTCCTTTAACTAAACCCGCTAGCCCTAACCCAGTACCTGGAGAAATTAATATCTTGGTAGAGTTATTTAATTGTTGTTCGCCAATTACAGTAACATCTTCTTTAGTTAGGCTATTTAAGGCAAGGACCTGCAGTTCTAAATCATTTAAGACAACTAGGCCATGTTTAAAAAATTTATCTTCTAAGTTCTTTTGGCTAAAGGATAAATTTGCATTAACAAAATTTACTTCATCGCCAATTATAGGTGCAGCAACTCCTAATATTCCCCTCTGCAATTCAGGCTCACCTGTTACTTTTATAAAATCTTCTAATATTTGTTCTAGACCTTCATAATCTTCATGCAAGTAGACTTTCTCATTTACAGTCTTCTTTTTGTTGTCGACTAAGGCCATACGCGCATTTGTGCCACCTATGTCTGAAATTAAAGTTAATTTACTGGCTGTCATATTGATTCTAAATGCTTGTCTAAAATTAGAGTTATCATCCCAGAAAAGATATCTGGTGACTTTACGCCTGTAACTATCCAATCCATTAAATCTATATCTTCGTTTTTAAGTAACTCCAACAAATTTAGTTTTTGATCTTCAGATAAATAGAGTAGATGATTTTCTGAAAAAGGTATCAATATTGCATCTAGTTCCCAAAGCCCTCTCCTGCACTGCCATTTAATTCTTTTATCTAACTCAGTTGTCATTACGTGTTTATAATATAAAGAAATGAAAGATAGTGGATTAGTTTTTTTAAAAAATTTTTCAGAGCTAAGCATCACTGGTGAAGGCTCTAAAGATTTCTTGCAAGGACAAATAAGTGCTGATATAGATAAGATAGATGAAAATAATTCTTCTTTAGCCTGTTTGTGTAACGTTAAAGGAAGAGTGATAAGTTCTTTTACTTTAATTAAAGATACATCTGGAAAAAATAGATTTTCTTTGATTGGTCCAAAGGAAACCATCCAAAGAACAGAGAGGGAGTTAAGAAAGTACATCCCTTTTTATAAATCAGAGATGAAAATAAGAAATGAGTCAAATTTGTTTGGCTGTAAAGAAGAAATTTCGGAAATCCTTTTTGGAGATCTTAATTTTTCTGAAAATAATACTGTTTCTTTTCAAAACGAAAAATTAATTCGCTTTTTGAACAAGAGTTTTATTCTAATTTATGCTTCATCGGCACTTTCTGATACTTTAAGAGCCATTAGTAATGAAGATCCTTCTGAATGGATATTAGATGACATATCAAATAAAAATGTAGAAATTGATGAAAATACATCTGAATTGTATTTACCTCATGATCTTAATTATCATGAAAATGGAAGAATAGATTTTGAGAAAGGCTGCTATACGGGGCAAGAAATAATTGCACGTATGCAATATAGATCAAAGAACTTGCCTCGCTTGTATCTTTTGAATTCTATGAAAGAAGTAAAAACAAATATGGTTGTTACTAAAAAAAATTCGGAAAAGAAAATAGGAAGCGTAGTAAGCTCTGTAAAAAATAGCAACGGATCCTCATTCTTAGTATCTATATCAAAAAATTTAGAGGAAAAGGAAATAAGTATTAGAGAACTGGACATAAACTTATCTATAAATTAACAAGGAAGGTAAATGAATAAATCCCTAGATGGATTGCAAAGAAAAAGAATATATCTCTTTAGGCATGGAGATGTGAGTTATTTTGGTTCAGGAAAAGTAACTGATGACCCAAATATGGTTGACCTAACTGAATTAGGCCGAGAACAAGCCAAGATGATTGATGAAAACACTAAGGATATAAATTTCGATAGAATTCTATGTTCAGGACTACCTAGAACAGAACAAACAGGCTTCCATATGGCTAAAAGAAGAAACCTTTCCATGGAGGCTTACCCTCAATTAAAAGAATTTCAGTGGGACCCAAAACTTGGCAGAGAATTTGATATTAAAAAACTAGGATTTTTATTTGAATCAGAGTCAAATGAGGAAGAAATAGGCGGATTAGAAGGTGCACAAGAATTTTATGATAGGGTCTCGTCTTGCTTAGAGTCTATTATCAAAGAAGAATGGTCCCAAATAGCTATTGTTTTACATGGTGCGGTAAATGCAGCTCTATTATGCTGGGCTAATGACTTGGAAATTAGGTTTGCATCTAAATTTGAGCAAGATCATGCCTCCATGAATATCCTAGATATTGATATTAACTCAGATGACTCTATAAAAAGAAAAATAATTAGACGCCTCAATGTTCCTCCAGATTTAAGTAACATAGATGCCGATATAGCTACATCTTGGGAAAAAACAGCAAACCAAATAATGAAGTTGAGAAATACTTAGATACTCCAATCTATGGGCTCTATTTCTTTTTCTGATAAATACTCGTTACATTTTGAGAAATGACTATTACCCAAAAAACCTTTATGGGCTGATAATGGAGAAGGATGAGCGCTTTTTAGAATTAAATGTTTAGTTTTATCAATTAATGCTCCTTTTTTTTGTGCGTAACTTCCCCAAAGCATAAAAACTATGTTATTTCTTTTATTGCTTATAACTTCAATAGCTTTGTCAGTAAATTTTTCCCACCCCTTTCCAGAGTGAGATCCTGCTAAAGACTTCTCTACTGTTAGTACACTGTTTAAAAGTAGAACACCTTGGTGGGCCCAGGGCTCTAAATTTCCTGTTGAAGCCCTAGAAGATCCAAAATCTCTTTCTATTTCTTTAAAAATGTTCCGTAAAGAAGGAGGGACTGGTATTCCTCTTGGAACAGAAAATGACATTCCGTGTGCCTGTCCTGGTCCATGATATGGATCTTGACCCAGAATAACTACTTTGATTTTATCTAATGGAGTTGAGTTAAATGAGGCAAATATGAGATTTCCTTTGGGATAAATAATCTTGCCTTTCTCTTTTTCTCTTTTTAAAAAAGCTTTGAGAGACTTCATATAGTCCTTATTAAACTCTTCTCTGAGTTCATTTAACCAGCTTTGTTCCAACTTTATTGTCATTGTCAGTGATACATTGAATAAATTAAGAATAATTGATTTCGCTAAGTAATAAAAATTAAAAAGGATTTTTGGTAAATTTCCTTTAAATTTTATCCACAATTTCTGTGGATAACTCTTGGG
This sequence comes from uncultured SAR86 cluster bacterium, assembly GCA_902628375.1. Lineage (GTDB taxonomy): Bacteria > Pseudomonadota > Gammaproteobacteria > Magnimaribacterales > Magnimaribacteraceae > CACOMS01. The sequence continues at coordinate 3,205 of CACOMS010000013.1, forward strand.
ATAAAATACCTTCTACGTTCTTAAGCCCATTAAACAAACCTTTTACAGCAAATTGATTAAAAATTGTACTAAACGTTATATATTCAATTAAATCAATAACTTAGAGTTATACATTTAACTTTTTTTTTAAGATATTAGTTTTTTATGTCCGTAGCAACTTTATTGCACTTAGATTGTGCAAAAACAGAATTTAGAAAATGACTATATTTTTAGCTGTATTTTGTTAAAAGATTGTTAATTTAGAAGCCTAACATTAATAACATCTTCTATTTCTCTCAGTTTATTAAGAGATTTCTCATCAATCTGATCCTCGATATCAATAATGTTATAAGCTATATCTCCCCTACTTACATTACTCATATCTGCAATATTTAGACCTAAGTTACCAATTTTAGTTGCTATCTTCCCGATCATTGCTGGTACATTTTTATTGGTTATAGTAATTCTTTTTTCCGTGGACCTAGGTAAAGAGACATTAGGAAAATTAACTGAATTCTTAATATTTCCATTCACTAAAAAGTCCTTTAACTGATCCACAGCCATGACTGCACAATTTTCTTCAGCTTGCATCGTACTAGCACCAATATGCGGAAGAAGAATTACATCTGCTTTGCTATTTGCTCTTTTTATTAACTCTGGAGTTGGAAAGTCTGTTACATAATTGGATAGATTTCCTGCATCAAGGGCTTCTAGAATATCTTTATTATTTGTTACTTCATGTCTTGCAAAGTTTAAAAGGCAAGCTTTGTTGGCATTTTTTAATAATTCTTTGTTGATTATTCCTTTTGTTGAGTCTATAGCTGGAATATGCAGGGATATATAATCAGACTGAAAGAAAAGATCTTCTAGTGACTCACAAGGTTCTACATTACTAGGTAATCTCCATGCAGCTTCTACAGATAGAGCGGGATCAAAACCAAAAACATTCATATCTAGTGAAACACCCATCCCAGCCACTCTGGAGCCTATAGCTCCCAGCCCCACTACACCTAAGGATGAATTTGCCAGTTCATTGCCTTTAAATTGTTTTTTATTTTCTTCCAAGAAAGGTTCTAGCTCATTCATATCTGAGAGCTGTTCCAGTCCTCTAACAAAATCTATACTTGAATAGATATTCCTGCTAGACAGCATAAGGCCAGCTAAAACAAGTTCTTTCACAGCATTTGCATTAGCACCAGGCGTATTAAATACAACAATTCCTTTTTCAGTACACTCCTTAACAGGGATATTGTTTACTCCTGCTCCTGCTCTTGAGATTGCTAGAAGAGAATCATTTAAGTTAGAGCGATCCATTTTTGTACTTCTAATTAGAATTCCTTCTGGATCATCATTTTTTTCGTCTAGAGTACATAGTCCAGAATCTAGTCTAGTTAATCCTACTTCGGCTACTTTACTTAATGTCTTTACTGTATATTCTTTCATGCCTTAAAAAAAAGGAGCGAAGGATAACATTATTTGAATGCTTTAACGATAACCTTTATTATGCTCGACCTTTTTAATAAACATGAGTAAACATTTTTTAAATTTAAAAGATTTAACTAAAACTGAAATATTAGATTTAGTTAAACAAGCTATAGACCTGAAAGGTTCAGAGAAAAATTCTGATTACCTTCATGGAAAATATCTTGCATTAATCTTTGAAAAATCTTCAACTAGAACAAGAGTTTCTTTTGAGGTAGCCATGTCGCAACTTGGTGGAACTGCTAGCTTTTTATCAACCAAAGATTTGCAACTAGGAAGAGGCGAACCCTTAGAAGATACTGCTAAAGTCATAAGCTCCATGGCTGATGCAATTGTTCTAAGGACAATTAATCATTCAACAATTGAAATTTTCGCAGAGAATTCATCTGTACCTATCATTAATGGACTCTCAGATTTGTCTCATCCGTGTCAACTGTTAGCTGACTTAACAACATACCAAGAAGAAAATGGAGACATAGAAGGAAAAGCAGTCGCATGGATCGGTGATTATAATAATGTCTGCCATACTTATCTGGAAGCAGCCGAAATACTAGATTTTGAGCTAAGAATAGGCTGTCCTAATCAATTTCTTCCAAGTCATTTAAAAGAAAATAAAAATCTAAAGATTTTTGACAACCCCAACGAAGCTGCTTCTGGAGCTTCATTGATTTCCACAGATGTTTGGGTTTCGATGGGAGATGAAGAAGAAATAGATGAAAGAACCAAAGCCTTTAGTAAGTTTCAAGTTACTACTGAACTATTGGATGAAGCAGACGAAAATGTAATCTTTCTTCACTGCTTACCAGCAATTAGAGGACAAGAAGTAACATCTGAAGTTATGGAAGATGAAAGAAGTAAGGTATGGCAACAAGCAGAAAACAGACTCCACGCTCAGAAGGCCCTACTTATATCTCTTCTTGGTTAGATTTTATTAACTTTATAGCCTCTACGGCCTTTAACCAATTCTTGTATTTTAATTCTAAGGAAACTTTTTCAGCTTCCATGGGAGAAATTTCTTTATCAACTAATATCGAGTTTTGTAAATGATTGAAATCATCTACTAAGCCAGAAGAGATTCCTGCAAGATAAGCAGCCCCCAAAGCTGTAGTTTCGAGGAATTTTGGTTTTAGTATTTTTACACCTAACAAATTTGATAGTTGCTTATTAAACCAATCATTAGCTACCATGCCGCCATCTACTCTCAGTTCTTTTATCACGGCTCCATCTTTTGCTGATGCTTCTATAAGGTCTCGTGTTTGGAAAGCTATAGACTCTAAAGTTGCTGTGGTAATTTCATTTATTCCTGTTGCTCTTGTAATTCCAAATATTGCCCCTCTTGCTTCGGGATCCCAATGAGGTGCACCTAAACCGGTAAAAGCAGGAACAACTAAAACATTAGATGTTTTATCTCTTAAAGAGACTAAGCTTTCTGTATCAGAGGCATCCTCAAAAAACTTCAATTCATCTCTTAACCATTGAACAGATGATCCAGCTACAAATACACTTCCTTCTAGTCCATAAGTAATCTTGTCCTTAAATCTGTAAGCTATGGTTGAAAGCAGTCTGTTTGTAGAAACTATTTTTTTATCCCCTGTATTGATAATCAAAAATGCCCCTGTTCCAAAAGTACACTTAGCCTCTCCGGTATTAAAACAACATTGTCCTATAAGTGCTGACTGTTGATCTCCTGCCATTCCTCCTATCTTTATTTTTCCTCCAAATAAAGAAGTATGTCCATACTCATCTACGTTGTTAGAGACTTCTGGCATCATTTTTAATGGTATATCAAATAGATTTAGTAACTCTTCATCCCAACAATCTTCATTAATGTTATACAGCATTGTCCTAGAGGCATTAGTTGCATCACTTTTATGAACTCTTCCTTCTGTCAATTTCCAGACTAAAAAAGAATCAATTGTTCCAAAAGCCAACCTACCCTCTTCTGCTTTCTTTTTTGCACCAGGAACATTATCTAATATCCATTTTATTTTTGATGCCGAGAAATAAGGATCAATAATTAGACCAGTTTTTTTACTTACCATTCCTTCCAGTTGATCGTCCACAAGAGAATTACAAAAATCTGTCGTTCTTCTGTCTTGCCAAACTATAGCTGGATATACTTCCTTGCCTGTCTCTTTATCCCATATAACAGTTGTTTCTCTTTGGTTTGTTATACCTATAGAAGCTATTTCATTTATGTCAGCAGGACAATTTTTTAGAACATCTTCAACTACATCAAATACGCTTCTCCAAATTTCACTGGGATCATGTTCTACCCAGCCCTCATTTGGAAAATATTGGGTAAATTCCTTTTGACTTGAGTGTACAGCACGGAAGGACTCATCAAAGAGTATAGCTCGAGAACTTGATGTTCCTTGGTCTATTGAAAGAATATAAGACATTGGCATTTATTATAAGAAAACAAAAAAACAATGAAAGTCTAGGAATTAACTTATCCACAAGAAATCCACAAAAAATATTCACATTTGTTGTATTGATTTATAGGTAAAAACACAGTATCTTGTGTTCTAATAAAGAAAAGAACACTATATATAGTATTTTAAGGGATAAAAGAAAAATGGAAACTAGACAGGAAGTAGAGAAAAAAGAACAACAAGAACAACAAATACAACAAGAAGCACCAGCAATAACTCCAGGAAGATTAAGGGTTATTAAGAGGAATGGATCTGTTGTTCCATACGATGAAGAAAAGATATCAATTGCAATCACTAAAGCTTTTTTGGCAGTAGAAGGGGGAACGGCAGCTGCCTCAACCAGAATACATAATAAAGTAAATCAGCTAGCTCATAGAGTAACAACAACTTTCAATACTCGCATGCCTTCAGGCGGAACTCTACATATAGAAGAAATTCAAGATCAGGTAGAACTAGAATTAATGAGAAGCGAAGAGAGAGAAGTAGCAAGAGCATATGTCTTGTATAGAGAAGAAAGAACGAAAGCAAGACAAGAAGCAGAACCCCAAAAAGAACAAACAAAAACTAAAGAAGAACCAGGAATCAAAATAACCCTTGATGATGGAAGTGAATCAACACTAGATATTGAAAGGTTAAATAGGATGGTACAAGAAGCCTGTGAAGGACTTCAAGACGTATCAGCAGCAGAAATAGTAGAAGAGGCAAAAAGAAATCTATATGACGGAGTATCTATGGCCGATATAAGGACTTCTTTGGTAATGACCGCAAGAACCCTAGTGGAACAAGAACCTAACTATACATACGTAACAGCAAGAATATTATTAGATAATTTAAGGAGCGAAGCATTATCCTTCTTGAACTTAGCAGAGCAAGCAACACAGTCTGAAATGACAAAAATATATCCCGAAGCATTCAAAGCTTTTATACATGCGGGCATAGAAAACGACATAATAAATCCAGAACTTGCCAAAATGGATCTAGATAAACTAGCGCAAGCAATAGATCCAAATAGGGACAACAACTTCACATACTTAGGACTGCAAACACTTTACGACAGATACTTTATTCACAAAGATGATGTAAGGTATGAGCTTCCTCAGATATTCTTTATGCGTGTTTCTATGGGGCTAGCAATTAATGAAGAAGGAAGAGAAGAAAGAGCAATAGAGTTTTATAACTTACTATCTAACTTTGATTATATGAGCTCTACTCCTACTCTGTTTAATTCAGGAACCCTTCATTCACAGCTTTCTTCTTGCTACTTAACTACGGTTCCTGATGACCTTCATGGAATATATGGTGCGATACAAGATAATGCCATGCTATCTAAATGGGCAGGAGGGTTAGGAAATGACTGGACTCCAGTAAGAGGATTAGGTTCAAAAATAAAAGGAACAAATGGAAAATCTCAAGGCGTAGTGCCTTTCTTAAAAGTTGTAAATGATACTGCTGTAGCCGTTAATCAAGGAGGTAAAAGGAAAGGAGCTGTTTGTTCTTACCTTGAGACTTGGCATATGGATATAGAAGAATTCTTAGAACTCAGAAAAAATACGGGTGACGACAGAAGAAGAACCCATGACATGAATACAGCGAACTGGGTGCCTGATCTTTTTATGAAGAGAGTATCCGAAGGAAAGCATTGGACATTATTTACTCCTAGTGATACTCCAGACTTACATGATTTATATGGAAAGGATTTTGAGGAAAGATATGAATTTTATGAAAGTCTAACAGAATCAGGACAAATAGAATTTTATAAGAAAGTAGATGCGGGTGAGCTATGGAAAAAAATGCTTTCGATGCTTTTTGAAACAGGTCATCCATGGATAACATTTAAGGATGTTTGTAATCTAAGGTCTCCTCAGCAGCACGTAGGAGTGGTGCATTCATCTAACCTGTGTACTGAAATAACATTAAATACTAATCAAGATGAGATAGCTGTATGTAATCTGGGGTCTGTAAATTTAACGAGACACTTAAATGAAAATGGCTTGGATCTAGAAAAACTAGAGAAAACTATTAATACGGCAATCAGAATGCTAGATAACGTAATAGACATAAATTATTACGCAGTTCAGTCTGCAGAAAACTCTAATATGTTACATAGACCTATAGGAATGGGAATAATGGGATTTCATGATTCTCTATACATGATGAATATTCCATATGCTACAGATCAAGCCGTAGATTTTGCCGATAAATCTATGGAGGCAGTAAGCTACTTTGCTATAAAAGCATCAAGTGACTTAGCAAAAGAAAGAGGAAGCTACAAAACCTTTGAAGGGTCTTTGTGGAGCAAAGGAGAGTTGCCAATAGACTCTATAAGGGCTCTAAGGGAAAGCCGAGGAGAAGGCTATCTAGAATTGGACGAAAGCACCACTTTGGACTGGGATACTTTAAGAAAACAGGTAGTAAGCGAAGGAATGAGAAATTCAAATGTAATGGCGATAGCGCCAACAGCAACCATTGCTAACATTACAGGAGTCTCACAATCAATTGAACCTACGTATCAAAACTTATATGTAAAATCTAATCTCTCAGGTGAATTTACAGTGACTAATCTCCACCTAGTGAATGCCTTAAAAGAGTTAGGTTTATGGGATACCGTTATGGTAAATGATCTTAAGTATTACGATGGAAGCGTAAAAGAAATATCAAGAATCCCTCAAGAAATAAAAGAGGTATACGCAACGGCATTTGAAATAGAACCAAGATGGTTGGTTGATGCAGCCAGTAGAAGACAAAAATGGATAGATCAAAGCCAATCTTTAAATCTTTATATAGACCGACCAAGTGGAAAGAAACTAGACGTAATGTATAGGATGGCCTGGCTAAGAGGTCTAAAAACAACATATTACTTACGTTCAAGAGCGGCAACGACAACAGAGAAATCAACAATAGCAACAGGAGAGCTAAATGCTGTGTCTGCAAATGCACAACCAGAACCAACGCCAGCAACAGATGCGTCAGCTTGTTCTATTCTTGATCCAGATTGTGAAGCTTGCCAATAACAAAGGAGACAAAAGATGTTAAATTGGGATGAATATGATGAATCAAAGCAACAGAAGCAAAAGGAACAGCCAGCTCCTCAAAAAATAGCTCCTGTCGTAGAAACTAAAGAAGAAAAGGAAGAAATTTCTTCTGTTCCCTCCTCCGTAGAAGCAGGAGAAAGATCTAAGTTAGCTAAAGAAGCACTAGAAAATCTCGATACCAGAGAAGGCGAAGAAGAACTAGAAGGTCAATCAGGAAGAGTACAGGTAGATGATAAGGCCATGATAAATTGTAGGGCCGATCTTAATCAGCTTGTGCCCTTTAAGTACGACTGGGCTTGGCAAAAATATCTTGATGGAAGTGCTAATCATTGGATGCCCCAAGAAATAAATATGACCGGAGATATAGCCTTGTGGAAGTCCGAAGAAGGTTTAACGGAAGATGAAAGGATGATTGTGATGAGAAACCTTGGTTTCTTTTCAACGGCAGATTCTTTAGTTGCTAATAACCTTGTTCTTGCCATCTATAGATTAATTACTAACCCAGAATGCAGACAATATATCCTTAGACAAAGTTTAGAAGAGGCTATTCACACTCATGCATATCAATATTGTATAGAGTCTCTTGCTATGGATGAGGGGGAAATATTTAATATGTATAGAGAAATACCTAGCGTAGCAAAAAAGGCTTCGTGGGGATTGAAATATACAAAAGAAATATCAGATCCTAACTTCCAAACAGGGACGGAGGAAACAGACAAAAAACTTCTAAAGAATCTTATTGCTTTTTACTGTGTATTAGAAGGAATCTTCTTTTATTGTGGATTCACACAAATACTATCTATGGGAAGAAGAAATAAGATGACAGGAACAGCAGAACAATTCCAATACATACTTAGAGATGAATCAATGCATGTGAATTTTGGCATAGATATGATTAACCAAATAAAGTTAGAGAACCCTCATCTCTGGGATGAAGAAATGCGTCAAGAGGCAGCACAAATGATACTGGAAGGCACAGAGTTAGAAATCCAATATGCCAGAGATACTATGCCAAGGGGCATCTTGGGAATGAATGCAAACATGATGGAGGAATATCTACAGTTTATAGCCAACAGGAGACTCGTTCAGATAGGCTTAGAGGAAGAGTTTGTTGGAGCAACAAATCCTTTTCCTTGGATGTCAGAAATAATGGATCTAAGAAAAGAAAAGAATTTCTTCGAGACAAGAGTCATTGAATATCAGACTGGCGGTGCTTTAAGCTGGGATTAAGTCCAGATATCATAGCCCATAGAGGTTCTTCTAAAGAAGCACCAGAAAATACCATTTCTGCCATAAATCTATCTTGGTTGCATCTTTCTGATGGAGTAGAGGTAGATATAAGATCTACAAAAGATAATGTTCTATTGTGTCTACACGACAAGTCCCTCCTTCGAACAGGAGGATTAGATAGAAAACTTAAAGACTTAAAATATGAAGAAGTAAAAAACATAGACGTAGGTTCTTGGTTTAGTTCCAAATGGTCAGAGGAAACTTTACCTCCAATAGAAAAAGTACTTAGACACATACCGGAAGGGAAAAAAATATTTATAGAAGTAAAAGAAGAAGGTTTAACTGATAACTTAATAGAAGAAATTAATAAGAGCCCAGTAAATAACGATTGCATTAGAGTAATTTCATTTTATGAAAATGTAATTAGAGAAATTAAAGAAAAGACAAATCTAAAAGCTAATCTATTAATTTCATTCACACAGCAAAATATTTCTGTAAATGCATTAAAAGAAAAATTAGTTGAATTAAAGGCAGATGGGATAGGAGCAGAGAATCATAAATTATTGAATAAGGAATTCGTAAACGAAATGACAAGCGTAAACAAAGAAACTCATGTATGGACTGTAGATAACTCCGACGAAGCACTAAAATACCTAAAAATGGGAATCGCTTCTATTACGACTAATATCCCTAAAAAGATAAAAGAAACTATACAAAAAAACTAAAAAGTATTTATTATCTCCAACTGTAATGAAAAACCACGCTAAAGGTTTCTTAGATTTAGTTTCCGATGCTTTAAATAAAGTGCCGGAAGTGGATGTTTTTGAAGTTAAATCAAAGATAGAAACTGGACAAGATATCTACCTTATCGATGTCAGAGAAGACCATGAATGGATAGAATCCAAGATCCCGGCTTCCATCCATATAGGAAAGGGCGTCATAGAAAGAGACATAGAGTCAATTATCCCGCAAAAAGAAAAAGAAATAATTCTTTATTGCCAAGGAGGATATAGATCTGCTTTAGCAGCTGAGAGTCTAAAAAAAATGGGATATAGCAATGTCTATTCCATGCAAGGAGGTTTTGGTTACTGGGTAAGTAATAACTTTGAAACTTTATAAGGAAAAATATGAAACTTTATACAACCACATTAGCTCCAAATCCTAGAAGAGTAAGGATCTTTATGGAAGAAAAAGGAATTGAAATACCAGTTCAAGAGATAAGCATTATGGAAGGAGAACATAAACAAGAAGAATACAAAAAGATATCTCCTTCGAGCAAAGTGCCCGCACTTGAATTAGATGATGGAACTGTTATTACAGAAAGTATGGCTATCTGTAGGTATCTAGAGTTATTGCATCCTGAGCCTGCTTTATTTGGTTCTTCAAAAGTTGAACAAGCAAAAATTGAAATGGAAAGTAGAAGGATAGAGCTTGAATTAATGCTTCCTATAGCTTCTGCTTTCAGACATACACATCCTGCTGCTGCTGCTTTAGAAAACCCACAAATTGAGGAATATGGAATAGCTCAAAGGGAAAATGCTATTAATAGATTAAATCTACTGGATGAGGAGTTAGGAGAACAAAAATTTATCGCTGGCGATGATTACTCTGTTGCTGATATAACAGCTCTTTGTGCAATAGATTTTGGTGGATTAGCTCAAATAGAAGTGCCCTCTTCTCTAGTTAACTTAAGTAGATGGCTAGAGAATATGAGATCAAGGCCTTCTTCAGCTCAACAATAAAATAAAGGAATAAAAATGAAAACAAGTAGACAAATAAGATCATTAATAACAGAGGAAGCTAAGCTCGAACTATCAATACAAGAACACGAAGTACCAGACCCTAAAGATGATGAAGTACTAATAAAAGTTGAAGCTTCGCCTATCAATCCTTCAGACCTAGGCCTTTTATTGGGCCCGGCAGATGTAACCACCATGGAGTCAAACGGCGAGGTAGTAACTATGGATGTGCCTCAATCACTTTTGAGATCTGTGGGAGCTAGAATTGGTCAATCTTTACCTGTGGGTAATGAAGGCTCAGGAACTGTTGTAGAAGCAGGAAAAGATGCAGAGCACCTAATTGGCAAAATGGTTGGTTTGGCAGGTGGATCTATGTATTCCGAATACCGTTGTGTTAAAGCAAATGCTTGTCTTGAAATGAACGAAGGAACTTCAGCTGCTGATGCAGCTTCGTGCTTTGTTAATCCATTAACTGCGTTAGGCATGGTAGAAACCATGAGAATGGAAAATCACACAGCACTCATTCATACTGCTGCGGCATCAAACCTTGGGCAGATGCTTATTAAGATATGCATAGATGAAGGAGTACCATTAATTAATATAGTTAGAAAAGACGAACACGTAGAGCTTCTAAAATCTTTAGGTGCTACTCATGTATGCAACTCATCTTCAGATAATTTTATGTCGGATCTAGTAGAAGCACTCGTTGATACGGGTGCAACGATTGGTTTTGATGCAACTGGAGGTGGAAACCTTTCAAGCCTTCTATTAACTGCTATGGAAGTCGCTGCGAACAAAACAGCTACAGAATACAGCAGGTATGGTTCTGATTCATTTAAACAAGTCTATATTTATGGTGGATTGGATAGATCTCCAACTACTTTAACTAGATCTTTTGGTTTTTCTTGGAGCTTAGGTGGCTGGCTTCTAACTCCATTTATTGGGAAAATTGGTCCTGAAAAATTTCAAGAATTAAGACAAAAAGTTGCAGATGAAATCCAAACGACCTTCAAAAGCAATTACACGAAGGAAATAAGCCTTGAAGGCGTGCTTGAAATAGAAAATATCGCAGAATATGCACAACAAGCTACGGGTCAGAAATATTTAATTACTCCTTAACATGAAAAGATTAGTACTTTTTCTTAACTTCTTTTGTTTATCTACTTATGCGGTGACTCCTGGAGAAACTGTAGAAAACTTTAGACTTGAAGATCATAAGAGAGACTCTCATGAACTTTATTATTATAGAGAATCTAAGGCCATAGCATTTATGGTTCAAGGAAATGGATGTCCTATAGCTAGAAATGCTGCTGTTGATTATCACAAACTTAAAGACCAATACGAAAGTAAGGGAATAAAGTTCCTGATGATTAATTCTAATCTTCAGGATAGTGTTAAATCAATTAGAGATGAAGCTCAAGAGTATGAGTATGAAATTCCTATACTTAAAGATGAAACTCAATTAGTAGGAGAATCCTTACTTCTAACAAGAACCGGAGAGGTTTTTTTAATAGATACTTCTGATTGGAAGATAGTCTATTCAGGTGCGCTAAACGACCGACTAACTTATGAAAACCAAAAAGAAGTAGCAACTAAATTTTTTCTTGAGGATGCAATTAAGAATACTCTTGCAGGCAAAGAGGTAGAAGTAAAACAAACTGAAGCACTAGGATGTCTCATGAATTTTCCAGAACAGAGAAATCTTCAGAAACACACTAAAATTTCTTATTCTGATGAAATAGCCCCAATACTAATTTCAAATTGTGTTGGCTGTCATAGAAAAGGAGGCATAGGCCCCTGGGCTATGACTGACTACAAGATGATTCAAGGATTCTCTCCAATGATAAGAGAAGTGCTTAGGACCAAAAGAATGCCCCCTTGGCATGCAGATTCTGAAGTTGGTCATTTTTCTAACGACAGATCTCTTACGGAAAAGGAATTTAAAACTTTAGTACATTGGATAGAAGCAGGTTCTCCTAGAGGAAAAGGCGAAGATCCTTTAGCCAAGCTTCAAGTCTCAGAAACTAAATGGGCAAATGAACAAATTTTTGGAAGACCTCCTGACTATGTGGTTAACTTACCTAAAGTAGAAATACCCTCTTCAGGAGTTATAGATTACAAATATTTGACGAAGAAAAACCCTATTACTGAAGATATCTGGGTTGGCGGTGTCGAATATTCACCTGGCGATTCTCAAGTACTTCACCACATAATTACTTCTTTTGGAAAGAATCTGAATAGAAGAGAAATGGAAGGATTTAGTGGGTATGCTCCTGGAATTACAAACGGGCCTTTTCCAGATAACACAGGCATCTTCTTACCTAAAGATGTAACCTTTTTATTTCAAATGCATTACACAGCAGTTGGCAGAAAAACTTCAGATCAAACTCAAATGGGAATTTGGACTTTAGATGAACCTCCTAAATATGATCTAGAGTCTATCACTATGATTAATACACGAATTAAGATACCTGCTAATTCCAATAATCATGTAGAGAGAGATACTCATAAATTGAAAGAAGACGCATGGCTTTATTCGATGTTGCCTCATGCGCATTATAGAGGCAAGTCAATGAGAATATACGTCGTATACCCAAATGGAACTAGAGAAGTGCTTCTTAATGTACCTAACTATGACTTTAATTGGCAGACTGATTACTCTCTTGACGAACCGAAACTACTTCCGAAAGATTCAATATTGGTCCAAATTAACATGTGGGATAACTCATCATCTAACAAATCTAATCCCAACCCTAACAGGGATGTTTATTGGGGAGAACAGTCCTTTGATGAGATGCTATTTGGAAACTATTTAATTAGATATGCTAGTGCAGAAGAGGTAGAAGAGAATAAAGAAAAGCTTAGCTTGTTATCTAAGAGATAAATCTCATAGCATCATAATCTTCATTAACAGGCAATGGCATGGACTCAATGATTTAATGCCAATTCTGAGCTTTTATCACCTGCTATTCTCGAGTGAAACATAATTCTAGGCTCTTCATAATTCCATGGACATGCTTGATGCATAAGACATCTGTTATCCCAAATGACCGCATCTCCTTTCTTCCAATTATGGTGATATATCCATTCCTGGTTGCTCAGCGAAAATTCTTCCAGCTCCTTAGCGAGACTTCGAGCTTCATCATCTTCCATACCTGGAATCTTATAAATATGCCTTCCGATAGTAAGACATTTGATGCCAGTTTCAGGATGGGTTTTTACTAATGGCCTTAAAGGTTTTGGGTCCACGTCAAAGCCATAACCGCTAAACTCACTTTCTTCTTTTGATTTGTGACCATATCTTTCTTTTTGACTATATTCATAAGAATGGTAAGCATTTAAATTTTTTAATTTTTCTTTCATTTCATTTTCTAATGCTGCATATGATGCCCTGCAATCCACCCAACCTGTTTCTCCACCAGAAGAAGGGACAGTGTGCGCTGTGAATACAGATCCTTTAGCCTGGATAGGCATGTAAGTACTATCATGATGCCATTCGATATTCCCTTTCAACATTTTTACATAATCATCATTGCTTGGATCTCTAACGGATCCATCCTTTTTGACATTACTTAGTTCAGAAATATCATATTCCATCTCACCGAACCTCTTAGCAAAATTAATTTGTTCTTCATTCGTAAGATGTTGTTGAGGGAATATGAGTAAAGCATATTTCAACCAATCACTGTAAAGCGAATCAAAATCTGAATCTTGAATATTAACTAGATTTATTTCAGTAATGACAGCACCAAAAGATCTTTCTAAAGGTTCTAATTTGTAAGCCATACAATTACTCTATATATGTCTTAAAAGTTCAGCACAAAGTTCATCTAGAGCTTCATCTGTACCAGGAATAAAGCCCATGCTAGCGAAGCCGTGTATGTAACCTGGATATTCTATATAGGAGACGCTAACTCCAAATTCTTTTAATTTTTCTGAATATTCATAGCCTTCATCTCTAAGAGGATCGAAGCCTGCGGTGGTAATAACTGCCGGAGGATGATCAGTTAAATTTTCAGCAAGCAGAGGTGAACAAAGCGGGTTTGTTCTTTCTTCTGTGGAATTTAGATAATGCTCTCTAAACCACTCCATAGACTTTTTTGAAAGGTAAAACCCTTCTTCACATTCTTGATAAGAATCAGTTTCCATGGAAGAAAGGTTTGTTACAGGGTATATCAATAATTGAGACTTAGGCATCGATCTGGATTCTGACTTTCTTAGTAGGCAAAGGCAAGCTGATAAATTTCCTCCTGCACTATCACCTCCCACGGATAGTCTTTCTGAATCAATTCCTAGGTCTTCAGCATTATTAAGAATCCAATCGAAAGCAGTATTACAATCATTTAGAGGAATAGGAAATTTATATTCTGGGGAAAGTCTATAATCCACAGAAAATACCTTTACTCCTAATTTTTTACATAAATTGGCAGTGAGCTCATGGTGACTATCTACATCTCCTATAACCCAACCCCCACCGTGAAAATAAACTAATGCCGGAGATTTATCTTCCGCAACAGGTGGTTGATATTCCCGTATTTTTATTGATCCACCATCTACATCTATTTCATGATCCTTCCATGTAATGTCTTTAGGTAACTTTTTAGGAACTATATCTTGAGAAAAAGCTGATCTAAATTCTTCAGGTGTTATGGAGTCATAATCTACTGCAGCATTTTCATTTAATTTAAGAAGTAGTTGATATGGAGGATGCAAAGCCCTTTTTCCAATTTCTATTAGTTTCTTTCCTGAAATTTTAATTAATAACCAGTTAGGTAACTTAAAAATATACTGAAGCATCAGCCTTTCATCCTTTCAAGCATCTTGCCCATCATCTCATGTAAAGTATTAACTGCCTGTAACGGTCTAATAAAAACTTTAAATTCTGTAATCTTTCCTTCTTCATTCCATGAAATTAAATCTATACCATTTACATACTTACCATTTAGCTCTGATTCAAATTCTAGTATGGCATTTTTATCACCTACTATTTCTTTTACATATCTAAAAGCTGAATCTTTTTTATCCTCTTCTTCTTTCGAGGATTCATTTTTATCTGAAAATACTCCACCTGCGGCCATCAAATATGCCTTGGTTAGATCAATGCCTTTTTGTGGAGTAAAAACTACAGGAGAATAAAATACCACATCCTTATCTAATAGCTCATCATAAAGACTAATATCTTTGGTTTTTACAATTTGGTGCCACTTTTCTATAGGGTTCATGCAATTTCTCCTTTTGGACTAGTTTACTATTTTTTCAAATATCTTAATAAGTTTAATCTGCAATTCTTCCATTAGTACTGTATAAAGAAAGAAAGTTCCATATAACTTCTGCTCCATTAATCTCATCTCCTCTTCTTGTTTCGGGCCAAGAATGTCCAAAATTATTTAAGACCCACAGTTCAACTGAAACATCATTTAAACAATTTTGATGAGATTCTGAGGTACTTCCAGAAGTAAAATCTCCAATCGCAAGAGAGGTACATTGGTTGTAGTTCTTCCAATATTCTATAACTTCTGGGATTGGTTTCATTCCAGCATTACCTTGATATGGAACTACTGAGTCATTAATTCCATGTATTTGCATTATTGAGGTGGGATGTACAGGATTGCAGTCATTATAGGTGCCGGGAGTCATAGATCCAGTTACTGAAGCTATAGCTGCTATTCTTGAACTTAGGTTACAAGCAAGATGGTAGCTCATAAAACCTCCGTTAGACATTCCTGTTGCATACACTCTTGTTAAATCTATCGAATATTCTGCTGATATCCTATCAATCATCTCAGAAGTAAAATCTATATCATCTGTTGTACTTGCTGAAGTCCAACCTTTTACATTCCAGTGAGAAGTACCTTGCAATAAAGATCCCTGAGGAATAACTATTATAAAGTTATGTTGTTCGGATAAATCTCTAAAATCACCGTATCCTATTTGGGCATAGGCACTACTTCCATAACCATGAAAGTTAAACAAAAGAGGTACCTGTGTACCTTCTTCATAAGATTGAGGAATATAAACAGTAAATTCACGATTTAATCCATCATGGGTAAACTCGCAAAATAACCCCCAACTATAATATGAACAAATATCCTCTAGCGTTTCAGTGGTAGTGGGAGGAATCGGAGGAGTAATTACGTCATCATTACTTGATCCGCCTCCACCTCCACATGAAACTATAAATAAAGTTAACAAAATTATAGAACTAAGAAATTTCAAAGGTTATCTCTCCATCCAATGCTTATGTGAGTAACCTTTTGGATCTATAAGGACTCCAGGATTTAAGATTGAGTTTGGATCAATTTTTTCTTTTGCAGCTAATAACATATCTTTATAGCCTTCTGGTCTTTGCAAATCATATCCTTTAACTCTGTGGTCTCGTCCAACTGCATGATGATGAGTAACTGTTCCCTGCTCTGAAACACATATCTCATTTGTGGCTATTTTTATTTCTTTCCATACATCAATCATTGTATCTGGCGTGGCAAAAGCAGAATAGGTAAAGTAAGGAGCTAATCCGTCCGGATAAGTATGAGTGAGTCTACAGGTAACAGTAGTATCTCTATTGGTTATCTCTTTTATAGCTTCTTGAGCCCTTCTTTTAAGTGTCTCTATAAAATCATAACCTTTATCCCAAGTTATGGATGTTTCAAAAGTGTCTTGTACTACACCTCTTCTTATTGAAGCCTCTCTGTAATAGGGTGCTCTTATGAAACTGTTTCTCCAATTTCCTGATGCTCCAGATTTATGTGCATCTTTTTCTTTAGGAAGCTCAAATTCACCTCCTTCAGATTTAGCTATCTCCAATGCTCTATCTAACCAAGGTTGCATATCGTGATCAGCAGATTCAAAATTTATAATTAATAAATGTTTAGATCCGTCTCCAGCGCCATTAAACATGGCTTCATTTGCATCCAATAACCTACAGTTTGCAGGAAATAAAGCTGCCTGACTTATTAATCTGGTTGCATTTAATGCTTGAGCATAATCCGAAAAATGTACAGAACAAGAAGATCTAAAAGTTGGTCTATTTTGCAATCTTATCCAAGATTCTGTAATTACTCCTAAAACACCTTCAGAGCCTATAATCATCCTATCTGGGCTAGGTCCAGCACCTGAACCTGGCAATCGCCTTGATTCAATTACTCCCGAAGGGGTAACAGTTGTAGTGGATTCTACAAAATCATCTATATGAGTATATAGGGTAGCATAATGACCGCCTGACCTTGTTGCTATCCATCCACCTAAGGTTGAATGTTCAAAACTTTGAGGAAAATGCCTTAATGTTAAATCATGCTCCTTTAGCTGATTTTCTAGATCTGGCCCCAAAATTCCTGCTTCTATTCTTGCTGCTCTACTCTCCTTATCTATTTCCAAGATCTTATCCATTTTTCTCATATCCATTGAGATTACAGCCCTAAAGTCATCACCTACATCTGTTTCTACTCCTCCACAAACACTAGATCCTCCGCCATAAGGTATAACAGCTATTTTATTTTGATCAGCCCAATCCAACGTACTTTCAACTTCTGTCTGGCTTTTAGGGTAAGCAACTAAATCAGGAGGGCTTGGAAAAATTCCTAAGATAGATCTGGCTATATCTGGAAAAGATTTACCATACGAATGATTGAGTCTTTCTAGGTGATCTTCCGTTAACACCTCACTCAGATTAGAAGGAATTGAAACTCTAGATTTAGGTAATTCTATCTCTTCCGCTTTGGGTATTGGTACAGACTTAACTTCATCTAAAGAAAAATTCTGGGCAATTCTTCTTTCTATAGATTTATCTTCTTCCTCAGTTAATAACTGATCTTCATATCCCCATCCCCAAAACTTTCTTTTTTTCATATTTCCTCCTTATATTGAGATTCTTTGAATTAAGACCGCCTGATCACCTCTATGCACAGGTGAAAACAAACCAGACCTAAGTTGAAGTAAATTGTCTAAATGTGAAGGAAGCTTACTACTTATGTCGATTAAGTATGCTTCATCCATCTTAGTGTAATCTTCAAATCTTAAAAGAACCTCAATCTTGTTGTCATATACCCCGCTAAAAGATATTGAATATATCGCGTTAGATCCCATTCTATCTTTAACAGGCCTCTCCTCTCCTCTGCCTAAATCAAATGAAAGCAAACCTGAGCTTGTGGGTATGATTAAAGCCATTCTGTCAGCTGACCTTAAACTACTCAATGTCAGCTTAACCAAACCATTAGCCATATATTCAGTTTTATAAATTGGTGCTTGCCAATTACTAATTTCACTTTCTGTCCAATTTGAAAAACCTCGAGATGAATAAGGTATGAGCTGTTGAGTAGTATCAACATCAACAAAAGACCTTAAAGGTTCCAAAAGGGGTTCTTGACTAGATAAATGTACGTATGATTTACCAGTATCTAAATTTTGATAGTAATTGATATTTACATGTTGAGGTCTATGTTCTGTATATAAATTTATGTTGCTAGCCACAACTACACAAAAGATGGAAATTAAGGCAGCACCGATACTTAAGGGTTTAGCTCTTAAACAAAACAAAAAAGGAGAAATTAATATCGCATATAAACCAATTAAAGGAAGAACGGCAAAGACTAGCTTATAACCTTGACTTTGTTCTAGTGAGAAAATTAAACCAATTGTTGTTGGAATTGCCAAAACAAGAGTCAGAAGACAGACAGAAAGTTTTTTATCTCTTGCTACAAAGTCAGAAATGAATAAGACTAAAGAACCAGCTAATAATGGAATTATGAATGTATTAGCTGCATCAGGGAGATATAAAACAGTTATAAAGCTTAGTATCGACCAAAAAATCCATGCTCCGTATAACATTTGAGTAGGATCTAAATAACGTCTAACTATAGATATGCCTACAAAAGCTCCCAGCAAAGAAGAACTCAGCAATAACAATCTATAAGGCCACTCAATTCCTGGCCAACTTATAACTTTTCCAGAAAAAATAGATAAGAATTGAAAAGCTCCATAAGCTGCAATTACAGTTGAGGCAAGTATTAAGGGCGAGGACAAAACTCCATAAATAACTTTAATAATATTGAGTTTAGACCTAAACAAACTAACGATTATCAGCACAAAAGCTAGTACCGTAAGTAAAAAGCTATAACTTGAATTCCATTGAGTCCAAACTCCATAGAGCTTTCCTCCATATACATATTGACCGCCCATGCTAGTCCAGTCACTGTTCGCTAAACTTCTAGCAAGAGGAAGAATATTTTCTCCATGATGCTGCAATGTCCTTAAATCAAGATTCTCGATAGTGTCATTAGGTGTATGGTAATGATTTCTTTCTCCTGCAAATGCAAAATCTATACCTGGGATATTTGCTCTTTGAACAACACTAAAGTCAGTGTCATTAGGCATTCTTTTAAATAATTCTTTTACAAAAGAAAAACCATAGGCACTTGAAGTTTCATTAGAGTAGCTTTTAATTAAAAGTTCGTTATTTTCAGAGGTCCTTAAAACTAAACTGCTACCCGAAGTACCACTCCCCTCTACATTAAGAACTACACCTACCTTTTTTGCTAAAGGGTGCTGTTTAAAGAATCCTTCTGCCCCAATTAAACCAACCTCTTCAGCGTCTGTGAAAATTATCATTATTGGATGTTTGAAAGGTGCTTCTAATTTTAAAGCTCGAGCAGTCTCAAGTATTGCTACTAGACCTGCTCCGTCATCTCCTGCACCTGGAGCCATAGGAACGGAATCATAATGAGCCATTAAAGCTAGATAAGGAAGGTCAGATTTCCCTGGAATGGTAGCAATAAGATTCTCAACTTCAGCGCAACCTGAATATCTGGTAGCACATGCCCAAGTTTTTTGTTCTTCATAATCCAAACCAAGTTTTTCAAACTCTTCTATTAGCCTTTCTTTTACTACTTTATTTAGATCTGAGCCTACAGGATGAGGTTTATTCTCCTGCAAAAGCACTTCTAATATAGAAAAAGCCCTCGCAGCTGAAAATTCGTCCTTTGGAGCATCAAATCCCTTAGGATTTGGCGGTAGAAGCATAAAATGCTGAAGCAAATATAGAATCAGAGTAAGTAAACTTGCTGCAGTAGCGAGATTAAATTGCTTCCTAAGCTGCATTTTCTTTAACGTCTAACAAAGTTAGCTATACTTGAAGCCGTCTCATCGCTTACTTCCATACAACCCAAGAAAATTTCTGTGCCGTGGATAGTTCCCATAACTTGTCTGCATTGTGCTTCGACATCTGCCTCTCTTAGTAATCTGTAAAAGTTTACTCCTTCATCTCGAAGAGGATCGCATTCATTTACTACGATGTAAGTTCTTGGCAATCCTTTTACGTCTTCAACACTGCAAAAGCCTGGCCAAGCTAGGGGATTTTTATTATTAAATTCTTCAATCCCATAAATTATTGCCCCATGCGAAATACCAGAAGAAGAATGCAAAGATAATAATAAACCTTCATTTTCTTCTGAAGAAGGATTTTCAGGTAAAGGCCAAGCTCCAGCAATATATGGGCATATTGGATACATTCCCGTTATCAAATCAAGCTTCCCTTCTAATTTTAATCTTAGGGTAGTGGCAATAGTTAAATTACCTCCACCACTCTCTCCAGCTATAATGATTTTATTTGGGTCTATATTTAACTCTGAACTATTGGCATGAACCCATTTAATTCCAGAGACACAGTCATTTAATCCAGCAGGATAAGGAGCAATCTCTTCAGCAGAAGAAGGCCACCTTGCATTTCGAAAATCTACCATAGCAACTGCAACACCTTGACGTGCTATACACCTTCCCCATGCTTGATACATCTCATCAAAGCAAGAGGAAATTTCCATACCTCCTCCATGTATATAATAAACACAAGGTAATGTTTCATTATTATCCGGTCTTATATATTGAATTTTTATGGTATTGCCATCAGGATCAGAAATAAATTCTTTGGTAGCGGTACTAAGTCCATCACTAGGAACTACTTCTTTGTAATGAGGAGCATTATTTATTTGCTCCATAATTGCCTTACCCATTTTTGCTTCTTCTGTTTCTTCGAAAGCTAACATTTCTTCTCTGGTAGTATGTTCAGTCATAACCATATCAACTTCCAATAAGCCGAACACATCCTTAATTCTTTTATCTATCCTAGGATCCTCTGAAATCTTATTTGCCATTTATTCTCTCCTCCATTTTAAATTTATACCAAGCATCTCTTCTTTGTATTAAGTTTTCTAGACTTAATAAGGAACATTTATATTTTCTACTTCTAGACTCTTTATTAGACCAACTAAGCTCTAAATTATCTCTAAATAAAACAAATACTCTGTCTCCCCTCTTCCAGATAATTCTACTCGAAGTTTCCTCTAAACTCCTTCCTTTTATAGTCCTAGGAATTGATTTAGAAAAAGGTTGAGAGGTGTGATTCCAAATCACCTCTTTATTTTCTAAATCTATCTGAAACCAAATTTTGTTTTCATAATCAGCAAAACACTCAAGGCCTCTTATTTCTGAGAAAGCATGAAAAGTTATTAATAAAGAACTTATTAATAACTTCTTCATAAAAATTACTTTGTTATGTGTATTTCTGGTGTTCTGCCAGCCCAAGGGTCAGATTCTTCTAATTGTCTAGCTATATCAATTAAGATCCTTTCTTTTCCCATGCCAGCAAAAAAATGCATACCTAAAGGCAGTTTGCCTGGCCCTACAGCACACGGTATAGATATAGCAGGAAGGCCTGTCATATTTGATAAAGGCGTTCCAGGTATCAATTTACTGCACTCCTCAAACCATTCATCTAAGCTTTTTCCGGAGTTTAAGGTTACTGAGCTTTCTAATTTTGGTGTTCCCTGTATAAAGGTTGGTGAAAGTAATAAATCATAATCCTCAAAGAACTGGCCAAGTTGATTATTTATTTGTCCTGCCATACCTAAGACTAGGTTTTGATCAAAAGCAGAAATTTTCTCTCCGGCCTCTACCATTTGAAGAGTTATAGATTCTAGATGATCAGAATTAGCTTCTCTATTGGTTACTGGAGCTGTCATTTTTACTACAAAGTTTGCCATCGAAAACCAAATGGTTTTAAAAGCATCAAAATAATCCATAGTTACAACTTCTGGAGTGAATTCTTCTACTTGATGCCCATTCTCTCTAAGAGATTCAGCTACTCTTTCAAGCTCAGATTTGATTTCAGGATGCATGGGATGAGGACCCCAATCGTCCAAACTAACTGCTATCTTATATTTCTTAGGCGAGTCATTGATTATCGACAAAAATGATTCTTCTTTATAACTGTTAATTATTCCTTCACCTATAGCTGGTTTAGAAACGGCATCCAAAAATGCTGCTGTATCTCTAACTGTTTTGCTATTACACCCCTCTGCAATAATTGGAGAAGAAATATCGTTTGCTATAGGACCTAGACTTATTCTCCCTCTACTAACTTTTAACCCCACATTTCCACAGCAACTTGCAGGTATTCTGGTCGAACCACCTCCATCGTTAGAATGAGCAAGAGGCACAACACCAGAAGCAACCAACGCAGCAGATCCACCACTTGAACCTCCAGCTATATGCTCTGTATTCCAAGGGTTTTTTGTTGCTCCTTTAGCTACAGATTCAGTTGTTAACGTTAGACCAAACTCTGGACAAGTACTTCTTCCCATGAATTGAAATCCTGCATCAATCATATTTTGTGCGAAGTTAGTTGTTATCGGCGCTACAAATCCTTCTGTGAGTCTTGATCCTTGTTCTTGTTTAAGGCCTGCTATGGAAGCCCCTAAATCCTTAATGAAGGTAGGAACTCCTGAAAAAGGGGCATCTTTATCATGATCCTCTTCATAAGGCTGACTAAAAACCTCAACTACTGCATTTAAATCTCCATCGACTTTGTTTAAACCTTGTTGGGCCAAAGAAGCTAATTCCTCTTTAGTAACTTCACCTTTCTTTACAAGCTCTGCTAGGCCAAGAGCATCATATTTTGAATATTCTTCCAAATTCATATTTTTACCTTATTAGTTAAATGTGTTTACCTTTATTCCATCCATTTTTTGATAGATATTTTTCTGCTGAATTTACAGCCTCCGCTTCTAAGCTTGTTCCCATCGTATCGTTCCACCTATTTAAAAAACCAAATAAAGATATCACACCCAAAATTTCTACTACCTCGCCATCATTCCAATAGGTTTTTAGTCTATCTTCAAGATCCTTATCTACAGAATTAGGTATTTGAGAAGAAGCTAAAGCAAAGTCTAGTGCAGCCCTCTCGGCATCGTTAAAAGCTTCATGAGTTTTATAATCCCATATGTTATCTAGTTTCTCGGTGTCTGCTCCATATCGTTCAGCTGCTCTTATTGCATGCGCCTGACAATATCTACATCCTGTTGCATTGCTGCTTACCCAGGCGATCATCCTTTTTAAAGATGAAGTAACTCGACCTTTATTTTCCATTACTGCTTTATTTAGATTAATGAAAGCTAATGCAATGTCAGGTCTAATTTGCATGGTTAAAACAGAGTTTGGACAGAAGCCTAGAGTTTCATTGAAAAACTTTGCTAATTCTTTTACTTCTGAATTATTCTCGGGGCTAAGAGGCTTTACAAGAGGCATTTTTACTGAGGCATAAGAGCAGAATAAACAAGAGATCTTAATTCTCTCCTCACCTGATAAGTTGATGAAGGCAGTAATTGAGTTAAAAATATTACTACCATTTCTTCTTTTGGATTTATCCAAAAAGTTGTGCTTGCCGCGCCGCCCCATCCATACTCTCCAATATCTGTTAAAGACTGTGACTTATTAGGATCTAGAACGGTTGAAAATCCCAATCCAAACCCTACTCCTTGATAAGGAGTTTCACTAAATGCAGATTGGCTCATTTCAGTTAAATCTTTATTATCAGGTAAGTGATTTGTTGACATCATTTCTATGGTTTTTCTTCCAATGATTCTATTTCCATTTAATTCACCTTGATGATAAAGCATGGAACAAAACTGATAATAGTCATGCATGGTTGAAAGAAGACCTCCTCCGCCGGAGAGCATAACTCTCTCTTTTGTTCTTCCTGCTTCTTTTCCAGAGGGATCTAAAAGTTTTGGCCCATCCGAGGGGTTATGTTCATAAAGACAGGCTAATCTATCGGCTTTATCTTTAGGGCAATAAAATCCTGTATCAATCATGCCTAATGGCTCAAAGATATTCTTTTGGAAATATTCATCTAATTTCATCCCTGAAAAATGCTCAACTAGATAGCCACAAACATCTGTAGAAACAGAATAATTCCATTGGTCTCCGGGAGAAAATTCCAGCGGCAATTCAGAAAGTGTTTCAATGAAAGTATTTAAATCACCGTTCATTTGAACTTTAGTTTTTCTGTATGCTGCATCTACATTAGATTTATACATAAAATCATAAGTAAGACCTGACATGTGACTTAATAAGTCCCTTATAGTCATAGGCCTCTTGGGCCTAGAAGTAATAAAATTAGGATAAACACCAGATTCATAAACCCTTAGATTCTTCCAAGAAGGAATATGCCAATGCACTGGGTCATCTAATCTGAATAGGCTTTTTTCATACAGTTGCATTAAAGCAATACTAGTTATTGATTTAGTCATTGAATAAATACTAAATATTGCATCTTCTTGCATTGGTTTTTTATTTTCTCTATCCATAAAACCTAGCCCTTCCAAATAGGCTACTTCTCCTTTTCTGGCGACTAAGGTTAATGTGCCCACATACTTACCTGGTTCTACGTATACTTTATTTAAATAATCTCCTATATTCGGTAATATCTTGCTGTCTAATCCAACTGATTCTGGTGATACTTTTTTAATGGAAGTCATGTTTAAGTCCTTTTTAAATTTTTTTGTTTAGAAACATTAACAAGAAACTTTGTTTTCTCAAAATCAAAAAAAAGCTATTATTTAGCTTCAAATCAATAAAAAAGAGAAGCTCATGCATGATTTAGTTATTAGAAATGGATTAGTAGTAGATGGTAGCGGTGGAAAGCCTTTTGTAGGCGACATAGCTATTGATAAAGATAAAATAACAAAAGTTGGTTCTGTTGAAGAAAAAGGCAAAGAAGAGATAGACGCAGAAGGCCAAATGGTCACCCCTGGATGGGTAGACATCCACACTCATTATGATGGTCAAGTGTGTTGGGATTCCTACTTAACTCCTTCATGTTGGCATGGAGTCACTACCGTTGTTATGGGTAATTGTGGAGTTGGTTTTGCTCCAGTTAAACCTGGATCAGAAGAATTTTTAATCCAATTAATGGAAGGTGTTGAAGACATACCTGGAACTGCTTTACACGAAGGGATAGATTGGGGATGGGAAACATTTCCTGAGTATTTGGATACTATAGAAAAGAAAGAATTAGTTATGGACGTAGGCGCTATGATTGGCCATGGACCTATTAGGTCTTACGTTATGGGCTATGATAAATGCCAAGGTAAAGAAGATGCTTCTGAAGAAGAAATGGAAGAAATGGCTAAAATTACAAAAGAAGCTATAGAAGCAGGAGCTTTAGGATTTAGTACTTCTAGAACATATTTACACACGGATAAATTCGGAGAGTACGTACCTGGAACAGAAGCCAGTGCTGAAGAGATGAGAAAAATAGCAAATTCTATTGCTGATCTAGGCAAAGGAACTTTGGAAATAGTTTCTGATTGGATGGACAAAGACATAGAGTTAGACTGGGTTAAAGAGTTCGTGGAAGAATCTGATAGAACTTTAACTTATGCACAAACAAGTGGAGACCCTTTTAGCGTCTGGAGGTATTGTGAAGAGAATTTTTCTAAAGGTGTAAAAATTAGGCCTCAATATGCTGGTAGACCGACTGGCATGCTTTTTAGTCTTGAATCTTCTATTCACCCTTTCATATCTCACCCTAGCTATGCAGAATTAGTTAATAAATCCTTAGAAGAAAAAGTAGAAATAATGAGAACTCCTGAATTCAAAGAAAAGATTCTAAGTGAGGAGCCTGGAGTAGATAAGAATCACATGGTCTACAGATTAATTGCCTCTTTTGATCAACAATTCCCAATGGATCATGTTCCTGATTATGAACCACCCAGAGAATTAAGTATTGCAGGTATTGCTGAATCGGAAGGAAAGGATGTAATGGAAGTTGCCTATGATGAGATGCTGAAGAATGATGGTAAAACTTTTATCTGGGCACCTTTTGGGCCCTACCCCAATCATAACTTAGATTTCTATAAAATGATGATTGAATTTGAGAGCTCTGTTGCAGGTTTAAGTGATGGAGGAGCCCACTGCGGTCTTATCTGTGATGCTAGCATGCCTACATGGAATGTTGCTCATTGGAGTAGAAATAGAACAAGAGGAGAAAAAATACCTGTTGAATTCGTTGTTAATAAACAAACTAAGGCTACTGCAGAGACTTTTGGGTTGCACGATAGAGGAGAAATTAAGGAAGGTCTTCTTGCTGATATCAATATCATTGATTATGACAACCTGAAAGTATTTAAGCCTGAGATGGTTCATGATCTGCCTACAGGTAGCAGAAGGATTATCCAGAAATCATCTGGTTATAAAGCTACCATCAAAAGTGGTGTTGTTACTTTTAGAGATAGTGAGGCAACAGGTGCTATGCCCGGAAATCTAATCAGAGGTGAAAGACTGGCAGAATCTGCGTGAAACTAAGCACTCCAGATATCTCAGATAAATACCCTGAGGCGAAAGCATTAAAGCCTATCCTTAAAAATCTAGGAGGAAGGCAATCGTTTTTTGGTCCTATTGAGACATTAAAATGTCCAGATGATAATTCTTTTGTAAAAGAACAACTCAATAGCTCTGGAGATGGAAAAATCTTAGTGGTAGATGCTAATGCTATAGACACTGTTGCTTTATTAGGCGATATGATTGCTGAAGCAGGAGTCAAAAATGGCTGGTCTGGTATTGTAATTAATGGATATATAAGAGATATAGATATCGTAAAAACTTTAGATATAGGAGTTCAAGCTTTAGGTACAGTGCCTGTAAAAAGTGAAAAAAAGAATCAAGGAACTTTAGGAGGTGAGATTTCCTTTGGAGGTCTAACCTTTAAACCTGGGAATTATATTTATGCTGACAACAATGGACTACTACTCAGTGATACAGAATTAGATCTTTCCTAAATCGATCTTAAAGCTTCTGTTATATCTCTTCTGGCTGCGTTCCAAGCTGGAAATAAACCTCCCACGAGTCCCACAAAAAGGGCTAGAGTTAATCCTTGTTCAATAACTTCACCTGTAACCGCAAAAGCAAAGGCAGTTTGAGAAAAAGAACCACCTGCTAAAGTTGAAACTGTATATCCATTAAATAACAAATAAGAGATTCCTGCGCCCAATAGACCACCTATCATGGCCAAAATTAAGGCTTCTATCATTAAAGCTGCGAGAACTGTAAGACCATCAAAGCCTAATGCTCTAAGAGTGCCAATTTCAACCAGTCTAGTTGAAACCGCACTATACATAGTATTTAAAGCAGCAAATACTGCTCCTATTGCCATTATGTAACCAACAACAACTCCAAAGACTTTGATTAATTCTGAGCCTGAGGCTTGATCTTCAAAAAATTTATCTTCGGTAACTACACTTAGTTCTAAATTAGGATAACTTTCAATGTAGATTCTTAAATCATCAAATGTTTCCTTACTTTCTAATCGTGCTATAGCACTTGACACATTTCCTTCTCTTCGAAATACACTTTGTAGGGTAGATACGTCTCCCCATATCTCAGATTCATGTACGTCTCCGCCGGTACTAAATATACCAACCACTGTGCCTTCCCCGTCTCTTGCTTTTATTTTGTCACCGATCTCAACGCCTTGATATTGGTCATAAGCTCCTTTCCCAACAATAAGTTCTGCTGTACCTGAGGTAATATTTCTTCCCTTTATAATTTCAAATTCTGGTCTTATAGAAAAACTCATAGGTACTACTCCCCTTACCGGAAGATTTGAAGTAGATTCTGCACCTTTCTTCTTTAAGTCAATAATGGCAAAGAGCTCTCCAGCAACCATTGATTCATCTTCAAATTTCTTTATTCCTGGAGCACTAAATAAAATGTCTATTTCTTGATTTCCTATTCCACTGCTCAGTTCAGACCCAGATCCATCTCTAAGAATAATAACTCTGTCGTCTTCACCTGTACTGGAAATAGTCTTCTCTAGCCCTTCTGCCATGGCCAAAAGAGAAACCATAACTGCTACAGATCCTGCTATCCCAACAATAAT
This sequence comes from uncultured SAR86 cluster bacterium, assembly GCA_902628375.1. Lineage (GTDB taxonomy): Bacteria > Pseudomonadota > Gammaproteobacteria > Magnimaribacterales > Magnimaribacteraceae > CACOMS01. The sequence goes on from CACOMS010000013.1 coordinate 31,307, forward strand.
AACTATTGAAGCGCCTGATCGTTCTAGGACCGTCTTCAAATTCATGCTGGTTATAGATAATACTTGTTTAAAAAATCCCATATCAATGTTTCCTTAAGGCATCTACTACATTCAAGCGCATTGCTGAATAAGCAGGCATAAGTCCTGATAAACAAGCAGTAATAAAGGCCAGGACAAAAGCACTTATTACTATAGAAATTGAAAAATTAAGCTCTCCTGCAAATCCACCAGCTAATTCTGAGAAACCAGGAAACATAGAATAAGCCACTATAAGACCTATCAAAGCTCCAAAAAAGCAAAGCAGAACTGATTCCAATAATACAAAAAACATTATTAGATAATCTGAATAGCCTATTGATTTTAAAACACCGAGTTCTGAAGTTCTTTCTCTCACAGCTTGACTCATGGTGTTTGCCGTAAGAAGTAATATAGTGAAAAATGAAGCGGCCAGAACTGAGTTAATAATTAATCCTATGTTTCCATATTGTTCTGCAAACATACGACTAAATGCCTCTTCTGTAGAAGTCTTGGTTTCATCAGAAGAATTTGCAAAAAGCGAGTCTATCTCCTTGGCTATGAAGTCAGCTCGGCTAGGGTCATCTATCCTAACAATAAAGTTCCCCACAAGACCATTTTCGAAAGCCCTAGCTTCATCGAAATATTTCCATCTCATGAAAGCTTCTCCAGTTTCATTGCCACTTGGATCTGAAATAATACCTACCAAATCAAACTCCCATACAGTACCATCAGCTTTAGGCCATATATCTGGAATTATTGGAATTCTATCTCCTATCTTCCATCCAAACTTTTCAACCAGGTCTGCTCCTGCGACCATGCCCATTAAATTTGTTGAAAAAGCTCTTCTTTGATCTTCACTAATTTCCCATTCAGGATAAACATCAAAATAATTATCTGGAACAGGCCACTTAGGAAAAAAGTTCTGCCTTTCTTTATAAGTTCCTCCAAACCATTGTCTCCATACAACCTTATCTACACCTTCTATGGCTTCTATCCTATTTTTATGTGACATAGGTAAGGCTTGTGTAAAAGATAAGCTTGAGACCACCACCAATCTATCATTTCCAGCAAATTCCACTTCGCTGTTAAAGGCAACCGCAACTGATCTTCCTAAAGAGAAAAGCAAAAAAGCAACTGCAATAGAAAGAATTGTTAATGAAGTACTAACTTTCTTTCTACCCAGTCCTGCTTTAATTATAGTTAAGTACTTCATCTTCAACCTTCCCTTAATGCATCAACAACTTTTAATCTCAAGGCTTGATGAGCAGGAAAAGCAGCAGCCATAAATGCTATAAGAAGACCTATAAGGCTTGCACCAATTACAGTAGACCCTTTTAAGCCAAGAACATCATCCAATAAGCCTCCTGAAGCCACTTCGATTAGAGGTATTAATAAAAGGGTAAAAATTAAACCTGCGATAACCGCAGCAAAACAGATGGTGATAGCTTCTAAAATTACTCCAATAAAAATTGCCTTATCTTCGTAACCTAGGCACTTCAATACACCTATATCACTTCTTCGTTCTCTAATTGATTGGGCCATGGTGTTTCCTGATACTAGTAAAATAGTAA
>CACOMS010000014.1 GCA_902628375.1 uncultured SAR86 cluster bacterium
AAAATCTGAGAGAGTCTATATGGGGACAATCCCTTTGATGACTGATAACGGTACTTTTATTATCAACGGCACAGAGAGAGTTGTTGTATCTCAATTACATAGATCACCAGGATTATTTTTTGATCATGACAAAGGTAAGAGCCATCCATCAGGAAAGGTTTTATATGGTGCAAGAATTATTCCTGCTAGGGGCTCATGGTTAGATTTTGAGTTCGATGCTAAAGATTTAGTTTATGTTCGAATAGATAGAAGAAGAAAGCTTCTAGCTACTATTCTTTTAAAAGCCTTAGAGTATACAGACCAAACAATTCTAGAAAGCTTTTACGATACAGAAACCTTCAAGATCAAAGGAGATGTTTTTGAACTTCAATTGGATCCAAAAAAATTAATGGGAAAAATTACACCAATTGATATAAAAACAGGTTCTGAATTAATCATAAAAAAAGGAGATAGGATTACAGCTAGACACATTAGAAAAATTGAGAGTTCTAAAATAAAGACTCTTAGTTACTCTGATGAGGCACTACACGGTTTAGTAACTGCTAGAGATATATTTAGCAAAACAACTGGTGAGGTAGTCCTACCATGTAACACCGTTATAGATGGAAGATATTTCTTTGTTAGCCTATGAGGAAGAGTTATTGGTTTCAAAAGACGAAGTGATAGATTAAATATGAAAATTGAAAAAAATAGAATTAAAGCAGCTTGGGAAGGAAGGATTTCTGGATGTCTTTTAGGTAAGCCTGTTGAGATGATGTCGATGAGAGAAGGCAAAGAGTTTATGGAAAAATTTCTTAAAGAAGCCAACTCTTATCCTTTAAGGGACTACATTAATTACGTTGATAGCCCATATATTAGGGGAGTTAATATAGGTTGTTGCAAAGGTAAGATAAAAAAAGCTGAACAAGATGACGACATAACTTATTTGGTGCTTGCTTTAATGATGTTAGAGAATCATGGTTTAGATTTAACTACTGATGATGTAGCAAGAAGTTGGATAAATTTACTTCCGGCAGGTGCTACTTTTACCGCTGAAAGAGAAGCTTACTTAAAACTTCTTTCGCATATAGATATGGCTTATCAATTTGGAGGAGAAAGAAAATTTGATTTAGATTTGATCAGTGATAATGAGTTCAATGATTGGATAGGTGCTCAAATAAGGATTGATATGTATGGTTGGGTCCTTCCAGGAAATCCAAAGGTTGCTGCTGATTTAGCTAGAAGAGATGCAAAATTATCGCATAGAGGTTGTGCAGTGGAGTGCTCAGCCTACATAGCAGCTTTGGCAGCTTGTATACCAAATAGTAATAATAGAGATGAAGCAGTAGAACAGGCTCTCGAATTTATTGATAAAGATTCGGAAGCTACTGAGGCCGTAAAGCTTGCTCAAGATAATAAATCTAAAGACTTGGGACCAATATTAAGAAAATATGAAGGAATGTCGCCTGTCCATAGTTTGAATAATCTGGCTATAGTTGTTTGGTCTTTTTTGAGCTTCCAGAATTCATTTGATGAGGCAATAGGAGAAGCAGTGTCTGCAGGTTGGGACACCGATTGTAATGGCGCTACTGTGGGTGGATTGGTTGGATTAGACCTTGGCGAGATACCTGAAAAATGGACTAAGCCTTGGCAAGGGAGAGTATCTACAGCTATTTCGGGCTTAGGAGAGTTAAAGCTTGAAGATTTGGTAGAAAGAACGTCATCTTTAGTTTCTAAATTTTCTTAGATTTTAGATTAGTCTTTATATGTCAGAAATTATAGTTTTCGGTAGTGTTAATCTAGATCTAGTTGTTTATTTAACAAGACCTCCTTCGAAAGGAGAAACCATGGAAGGGAAGTCTTTTGAGACTTTCTTAGGAGGAAAAGGAGCAAATCAAGCAATAGCTTCTTCTAGGCTAGGTGGAAAAGTTTCCTTTATGGGAACAATAGGAAAGGATCCTTTTGGAGATCAGGTTAATGAAATTCTTTTAAAAGAAAAGATAGATCTTAACCTAATCCAGTCAAAGCAGGCTTCAACAGGAACAGCAGTTATAAATGTTTTTGATGATGGAGAAAATCAAATTACTTACATTCCTGGAGCCAATAATGCATCCAAACAGGAATATATATCTGATAAACAACTTGAAGATTCAAATCTAATTATTTGTCAGATGGAAGTAAGTGAAAAACAAGTAGAGTTACTATTCGAAAGATCAAAAGAAAAAGGGAATTTAAATATTCTTAATTTAGCTCCCTTCAAAAAGCTGTCTGATAAGTTAATTTCTAATACGGATTACCTGGTGGTAAACGAAAGTGAATTTTGTCAATTGATTGATAGAGATTTAAATGAGGAGCTGAGTATTGAGGATATAGAGAATCAGATAAAAAAGAAGATGTCCTTAAAAAATATCTGTTTGATAGTTACTTTAGGCTCGAGAGGTCTTTGTTATCACCATAATTCAAAGTTTGAGTATATAGAAGGGATAAAGACTGAAGCAGTAGACACTGTTGGTTCAGGGGATTGTTTTGTAGGCGCTTTGGCTTACGCCCTTAATCTCGATCAAGATATAAGAGAATCTTGTATTTTTGCGAATAATTGTGCGGCTTTATCTGTAACTAAGAAGGGAGCTTCAACTTCTATGCCTACTCTTTCAGAAGTGCAAAGGGTTTATAAATTATAGTTCTAAAAGAAAGTCTATAACTCGCTCTTTAAAAATTTTATTGAAACCTTCTACATCAATATCCATTGCTACTCTGGCATTCGGTTTTGGTTTAAAAACCTGGCCCATAATGGATTCATTGAATTCACATACCGTTTCTCCATCTGTATGTTCGCCCTTTGTCTCTACATTTACATAGGCATCTCTAAAGTCCGCTAGTTCAGGCAAGAAACTTAATGCCATTGCAAGAGAGTCATAGAGATGTAGGCCTGCTTCTATATTATGATTTGGATTAATCTTCATCCATGGATCAACTGCCTCTTTTACAAACTGACAAAAGGGATGTGAGTTGTCTCCAATTGAATTTAGTTGAGATTTACTGAACCTAGTTTTATGACATACATCTAAGGGTATTAAATCAAATTCAATTCCTGAACCAAAAACTTTTGAGGCTGCCTCTGGATCAGCCCAAACATTGAATTCAGCGGCAGGTGTAACATTACCGGGAACTTGAGCAGCTCCAGCCATCATAGTAATTTTATTTATGTGTTTATTTAGATTGGGGTCTTCATCCAAAGCCTTTGCGACATTAGTAAGAGGTCCAATGGTTACTAGTTCAATATCACCCGAATTATTTTTACAAGTTTTAGCTATAAATGATTCAGCTGAAGCTTCATTTTCTAGAGGCACAATCATAGGAGTAATTTGTTCCATTTCTTCTCGTCCTGCCAACCAAAGCCTTTTAGAGTTTCTTTTTTCATCATAAGTACCAGGCTTTCCAGTATGAACTGGAATTTCTTTATTGAGCTCTTCAACTAAAAATTTAGCGTTACTGTAACCTCTTTCTACAGGGACATTTCCTTGGACAGTTGTAATACCTAGGACCTCTATTTCTGGAGAATTTAAAGCAAGCATGATCGCAAAACAGTCCTCCGGATCACCTCCCTTTGTTCCCATAGCAGGGTCTGTATCAATAATTATTTTCTTTTTCATGTTTCGTGATATGTTAACTCTTTATAGAGCGAAAAGGGAGAAATGCTTATGAGACCAATTGTAGATACGAATACTGGACCGGTTGAGGGCTTAGAAGAAGAATATAATGGAATCAAAGGCTATTCTTTCAAAGGGATACCCTATGCTGCAGATACTTCTGGTCAAAATAGATGGAGAGCTCCTCAAGATGTTGAACCGTGGACCACTCCTTTAGACGCTAGTTCGTTTGGACCTCAATGTCCACAGTTTAGAATGGGAGAGGGTGGTTTTAGAGGATTTATAGCAGGAGCTTATGAAGCAGAAATACCGGAAGAAGAACCAATCCAAGAATCTGAAGATTGCTTGAGATTGAATGTTTACTCTCCAGATTTAAATCCGAAAGAGAAGGCTCCGGTAATGTTCTGGATACATGGTGGAGCTTTGAGGTATGGATCAGGAGATGTATACCTCCCTGATGGGATCGTACCTAAGGGTAATGTTCTCGTTACAATTAATTATAGATTAGGGGAATTAGGTTTCTTCGCACATCCTTCAATTAATGATAGTGATCAAAATTATAAGACCAATTTTGGTTTACTAGATCAAATCAAAGCCTTGCATTGGGTAAAAGAAAATATAGAAAACTTTGGCGGTGATCCTTCAAATGTAACTATATTCGGTGAATCCGCTGGAGGATTTTCAGTAGCTGCTTTGCTTGTTTCACCTCCTTCCGAAGGATTGTTCCACAAAGCAATAGTTCAGAGTGGTGGTTTTGCAAGAATGGCTCTTCATTCATCTGATGATTCAAATAATGGTTACTCGGCTTCAGACCTTGGAACAAGATTCGGAGAACTTTGTGATATACCAACTGGACCTGATCAACTAAAAAATATGAGAGATCTTCCTGTTGAAAAGATTATCGATGTAGGAAAAATAGGCTTTTCATCTTCATTTTTTATAGATGGAAAATCGATCTTATCTCCAGTTATGAAAAGCTTTGAAGAAGGGCTTAACCATAAAGTTCCAACCATTATTGGCACCAATGCAGATGAAGGCACCGCTCTTTATTGGGGAAGTCCTTTAGCAGATGTTCCTCCTCCCATTAATTCAGTGGAAAAATACAGACTTGTAATTGCAGATAAGTTTGGAGAAAAAAGTGAAGAAATACTCTCTATTTATCCAGCTTCTGATAAAGAAGAAATGATAAGGTCCAGTAAAAGCCTACTAGGAGATTCTCTATTTGGAGCACCTTCTTACTTTGCTGCTAAATCCATGGCCAAAAGAGGTGAAAGCATCTATTTTTATCATTTTAATCAGAAACCTTCTGGCAAAGCCGGTGAGCTTTTAGGTGCTTTTCATGCCTATGAGATAGGCTATGTTTTTGGGGTAGGAGGTCTTGGCCCAATAGAAAATCAATATTTATCAGATACTATGCTTTCTTATTGGACAAATTTTGCTACAAACGGAAATCCAAATTCTGATAGTTTACCCGCCTGGGAAACTATGAAATCTGATAAAAATACTTGGCATGTTCTTGGGCCTGAGATTGGCGAGAAAGAAATAGATAGAATGGAGATATACGGTTTATTAGAAGATTTAGAATTTGTTACTTAAGCTCTTTTAATAGACATTCCGCCATCTACAGTTAAAACTGCACCATTAATGAATGAAGATGCTGGCAAGCATAGACTCAAGGTCGCATGGGCCACTTCTTCTGGATCTCCATATCTCTTTAAGGGGACCCTTCTTCTTGAATAAATTTCCTTATGATCTTCAGGAATTTCTGAAGTCATATCCGTTGTTATGGGACCAGGACAGATACAGTTAACAGTTATTCCTTCTTTTCCTAGTTCGGTAGCCAATGATCTTGTTAAACCAATAACTCCATGTTTAGCTGCAGTGTATGGACTGGCACCTGGGGTAGCTCCAAAGCCTTCAGTTGAAGAGATGTTAACTATCCTTGGAGACTCTGATTCTCTTATTAAATCTAAGCTACTCCTTATCATTTCAACCTGACCTTTTAAAAGTACAGAAATTGTTTTGTCCCAAATTTCAGAATAATTTTCTACATCTATTTTAGACGGCAAAGATATACCTGCATTATTTATTAGGCAGTCTAGAGCTCCATATGTAGATTGAATTTCCTCTATAGTTTTATCAATTTGTTGTTTGTTACTTACATCCAACTCTAAATTTATAGCTTCTCCTTTAGAGTCAGTAATTTCTTTTGTAACTCTATCTGCTCTATCTTTATTTATGTCGGTGACTATTACCTTTGCTCCCTCATCAGAAAAAAGATGGGCAGTAGCTCTTCCCATACCGCTTCCAGCTCCTGTAATAAGAACAACCTTTCCTTTTATTGATCTAGATAAATTACTTAATTTACTCATTTTTTAATCTTGTTATTCTTTTATCTTAATCTAAATGCTACGATCTATATAAAAATATATTAAGGAGTAAATATGTCAGATAGTTTAGCCACACTAAATACAGAAGGAGATGTTTCCGTCATTACCCTAAATGATGGAAAAGTTAATGTTTTTTCTCTTGAAATGATAAATCAATTAAATTTGTTGCTAGATCAAGTACCTGAAGATAAAGGATCGTTACTAATTAAAGGAAAAGAAGGGATTTTTTCTGCAGGATTTGATTTAAAAGTAATGCAGGGCGGAGATCCTGAATCTATGGCTAAGTTAGGATCAGGAGGCTTTCATCTTCTATCAAGAGTTTTTAGCTTTCCGAGACCTGTTGTAGCTGCATGTACAGGGCATGCAATTGCTTTAGGAGCTTTTATGCTTTGTTGTGCAGATTACAGAATTGGTGTTAATGGGGAGTTTATAGTTCAAGCTAATGAAACTCGAAATAATATGTCTATACCAACTCCTATATTGGAAATTTCAAAGTCTAGAATTTCTAAATCTCATTGGTATAGAGCTATCCTTTGCGCAGAAGCTTATCAACTAAAAGATTCTATTGCTGCAGGATATCTAGATGAGGTTGTGGATACAGAAAATCTTGATACCAGAGCGATGGAAGTCGCTGCCGATTTAGCTACCTTAGGTCATCCTCATTACAAATTAACTAAAGATTTAGATCAAAAAGATACTTTAGAAAAGATTAACTCAACTATTAGTTAAAAACTTTATTACATATTTATTGAGTTTTTGTTAATCTACGCTTCCTTTTTTGGGGCCATAGCTCAGCTGGGAGAGCGCATCCCTTGCACGGATGAGGTCGTCGGTTCGATCCCGACTGGCTCCACCATCACTTCTTTAGTATATTGATCAAAAATTATTAAGGGGAGAAGAGTTTATCGTGAAAGAGGAATTTCATACCTATGCTCATAGAGAGAATATCTATGATGCCGATACTCATATGATGGAAAGACCAGATTGGATCTATGACTTCGCTGATAAAGATATTAGAGACAAACTTGAACCAATCGTTGAGGGCCATAAAGAAACTATTGAGAGAATTGACCTAGCAATATCTAATTTTAATCAGAGAAAAGCTTCGCAAGAAATATTGTTAAAAGCGAAAGAAGAATTTATGAGCTGGAACCATAAAGGCTGGGAAGGCCTTGGTGCATTTGATGGTAAAGAAAGAAAAATAGCAAATGATCTCCTTGGGTTCAAAGGGCATATAGTTTTTCCTACAAGCGCTTTTGATCAAGTATTGGCTTCTAAAGAGGATTCTATAGTTTTAGGAGGTATTAAGGCTCTTAATAGAGGAATGTCAGCCTTTTGCTCGGAGGATCCCAGAATGTATGGGGCAGCTTATATACCCTTGCAATATGGACCTAAAGTAGCTTTAGATTATTTAGAAGAAGCAATTCTAAATAAGTTCTCAGTTATCTTAATTGACACTATACCCTCAAAAGGGGGGAAATCTTTTACACATCCAGAATATGATTTAGTTTGGAAAAAAATTGAAGAAGCCAGTTTAGCAATTACCTTACACGTAGGAGCAGATGGAGGTTGGGATCCAGTTCCAAGAGAATTTTATAATAACGGAGGAAGTATTCCTGAGCACAAAGAAGGAGATGCACCAAGGGATGCATTAACTTATATGGGAATTGGATATAACGCAGAACTGTTTTTAGCTGCCATGATTTTTGACGGTGTTTTTTCTAAATTTCCTGGACTCAGAATAGGTGTCGTTGAATTAGGAGCATCTTGGATAATCTCTTGGATGAAGCATCTGGATCAATCTTACAGAGCGTTCAGGAGGTTGCAGGATTTGTCCCATCTAAAGATGTTGCCATCTGAATACGTTTTAAAACATATAAAAATAACAGCTTTTCCTGGAGAGGATATAGGGTGGCTTTTATCAAATGGTGCAGAGGATATACTCATGTTTGCTTCTGACTATCCTCATCATGAAGGAACAGACGATCCAATTGGTCGATTTGAAAAGACTATGGAAAATATTAGTGAAGAAGTAAAAAATAAGTTCTATACAAATAATTTCCGAGAGCTACTTGGAAGTCAGCTAAGAGAGTTATAGGAAGAATCTCAGGAATATTTATTGGCTATAAACTCCAGCGAATTTTTTACCGCTTTTACCATCAGCTCTATTTCTTCATCCCCAATAGTAAACGCTGGCCCTAAACAAATTATGTCTCTAAATTCTCCTGTCCCACCAGGATAAAGAAATACTCCATCCTCTAATCCTTTCATCATAATTTGAGAAGTAACTTTTTCCTTTTCTTCAAAACATATTAGCCCTTCTTTTTCTTTGACTATTTCTATACCTATTAATAGACCTTTTCCTCTAATTTCGGCTACATTAGGATGCTGACCTATTTCTGAATTTAATTGATCTATTATTTTTTCACTGATTGGTTTTACTCTATCGCATAAATTTTCTTCTCTTAAAATTTTTAATACCGCAGATGAAGCAGCGCATGATTGAGGCAAAGCAGCAAAAGTATGAAACATGACTTCATAACCTGCAGACATTATAGAATCAGCAATTTTATCTGTGCTATAAGTTCCTCCTATAGCAGCATATCCACCTCCCATGCCTTTTCCTGCCACCATAATATCTGGTTTAAGTTTGTAGAGGTTACTAGCAAAATCCTCTCCAACTCTCCCAAAACCTGTCATGACTTCATCAGCAATTAATAGAATGTCATTATCAATTAGAATTTTTTGAGCTTCTTCCCAATACCCCTCTGGTGGACTTATGGCACCACCACTAGACCCATTAATAGGTTCCATTAATAATGCAGCAATATTCTCTGACCCAATGGTTTTTATAACTTTTTTTAAATTATCTAGATAGTAGTCCCTAGCATCAGGATGAAAGCTCCCTAATGGACATCTTAAAGGATATGGGGTCTCTATCATTGGAGAACTTGGTGTGTAGCTCTCCAATCCTCTTTTTCTTGCGGCATGACCAGATATACCTGACATATTTAAAGTTGTTCCGTGATAGGAAAGTGTTCTTGTTAAGATAATATTTTTTTCTGGCTTTCCTCGGCTTGCTTGGTATTGGATAGCAAGTTTGATAGCAGATTCATTAGCCTCAGACCCACCAGAAGATAGATGAATTCTTGTAAGGTGGTTGGGTAGCCAATATTCCCTCAATTCATCAAGCAAGTCTTCTCTTTCAGGAGTGAGAAAAGGAGGAAGAACGTAGGTATTATTTTTAGTTGCTTGTTTTATGGCTTCAGCAACTTCTTCTCTTCCATAGCCAATGTTACTAACTATAGCTCCTCCGGCGGCGTCTAATATTTTTCTACCATCACTGGTGTACAAATAAGCACCTTCTGATCTTACTACTTGCATTCCCCAACTTTGTTTCAAAAAGGGCCATTTAATTGTATCCATATATAAATTTCAGTTCTTAGAAACCAATTGTCATATCATAAATGATCATACCCGCAAGAGTAATTTGAAGGAGTAGACTTAGCCAAAGAAAAATCACAGTAATTTTTTTAGGCTTTAAATCTTTTTCTAATTTATTGATTAGATATAAGGCTCCTATATTAACAATAGGAAGACCCATAGCAGCCCAAATACCTGCAATCAGTAATAAGGTTATTGGATTAGGTAATATGAAATAGAATAATCCTGAAAGGAAGGGAATGACAATAGCAATTAATTTAATTATACGTCTTCTGCTTAGTTGCTTTTCCAACACTAAGCCAGTAGAAAGCAAATAGTCAGCAATTGTCCTTGTGAATGCAGCTGTTCCAGATAAAAAAGTAGAAAAAAGAACAAAAAAAGCTAGCACTATAAATAACCACATTGCCCAGTTTCCTAATACAAGCGCGAACATATTTTGTAGAGAATCTATGATGTTTATATCCCAAAAGGAATTGTTGGATAAAGCTTCTCTTAGTTCGGGGACATAATGAAGAACTCCAGCTCCTAAAAAGAAAAAAGGCAAAGTTCCTATGGTTATAAAAAGCACAGTTACCCAAACATCGGTTTGCATAGTCTTTATCCATAATTTAGTTTTTTCTTTATCGCCTTGTGTATCTTGAGCATAACCTTTTTCTAAACACCAATAGGTATAGGCCATAATTTCCCCATAACTAATTCCTGTAAATCCAAATACTGCCAAGGCCAAAGGAAGATGGTCCATGGGAAAAGAAAAAGTTAATCCTTCAAGAACTTGGCTACTGTCTATTTGATATTCCGTAGCCTGCATAGAAAATGCAATGAACATAGTCACCAAGGAAAAGAATAAAACCATGGCAAGTAAGATTTTTTCTAGACTCTGATAAGAACCCCAATAAAGTATTAGCCAAGTACTGACACAGCAACTTATAACCCAAATCTCTATGCTTAATTGTGGTAAAAGTTTATGGCCTGCTTCCGCAACTGCTCCAGTTAGTCCTCCCATTCCTGCTACTGAAGGTATTACTCCTAAAAACATAAACCAAACCAGCCAAGAAGTTGTTTTGCCTTGAATGGTTGTTTTAAAACCAGGCATGTCTGCAAAGGCTTCTAAGAATGTTTTTCTTTTAACAATTATGTATCTGCTGATTTCAGCTTGGATTATGGGTTTGCTCCACATGCTGAGAAGAAGCCACCAGAGAAATATAAATCCAGCCGCTGCACCTAATAAAGGCGTCATTACAATAGAACCGCTTCCAACTACACTTCCAGTCACTACTACACTGGGTCCTATAAACTTAAGTCTTTCAGTTAGTGTTTTAGGAGGATTCATATCTGTTAATATTTTTTAGTGATTGCTTTTAATAGATTTTGTATCATTTCTCAAAACAATTCATGTTTTTTATTCAAATATTTAAATGGAAAAAATTTTTAAAGATAAAGATGGTCAAACCATAGCTGCCACCATTTACGGTAAAGAAGAAAACCCTTTGGTGATTCTACTTCATGGTGGAGGTCAAACCCGGCATGCTTGGGATCAGGCATCAAAAAATATTTCCGAAGCAGGATTTCATGTCGTTGCTTATGATTTAAGAGGGCATGGGGATAGTTTCTGGTCTAAAGAGGGAGATTATTCAATAAAGGCACATAAAAAAGATCTTATAAGTGTAATTGAGTCTTTAGAGAAACCTTCTCATTTAGTAGGAGCTTCACTGGGTGGAATGACTGCCTTATCTCTAGCTGGAGATCTATCTTTAAGTGCTTTGACTAAATCTTTGGTTATGGTTGATATAGGTATTTATCCTAACCCTGAAGGCTCAGATAAAATTGTTCAATTTATGCAGTCAGGAGGTTCTGGTTTTAGTTCTTTAGAAGAGGCTGCAGAGGCAATTTCAAGGTTTATTCCTCATAGAAAAAAACCTAAGGACTTAAGCGGTCTAAACAAAAATCTTAGACTTAAGGAAGATGGGAAATATTATTGGCATTGGGACCCAAAGTTTTTACAACGGAGATCTGAAAGAAAACCAGGTGAAGAATCTGAATTTTATAAAGACCAAGAAGAATCAGCTAAAAATATAAAAATACCGACATTATTGATAAGGGGTGCTTTAAGTGATGTTTTAACTGAGGAAGATAAAGATCACTTTTTAAATACAATAAAACATTCTGAGTTTAAAGAAATAAAAGAAGCGGCTCATATGGTTGCTGGCGATAAAAATGATATTTTTGCAGAATCAATAATTTCTTTTTTAACAAAGAGCAATTAAGGAAGTAACTTTTTGTTAATATTATGTCTATGTTCGTAGTTGGGTTGACAGGAGGAATAGGGAGCGGCAAAACAGTTGCATCAGATAGGTTTGAAGAACTAGGTGTAAAAGTAGTGGATGCAGATATTGCTTCTAGGGTAGTTGTAGAAATAGGAAAACCAGCCTTGAGTTCTATTGAAGGTGAATTTGGTTCCGACGTAATTTCAGATGACGGTTCTTTAAATAGAGCCAAATTAAGGGAAATAATTTTTAAAGATGATGAAGCTAAATCTTGGCTGGAATCTTTATTACACCCGTTAATAGGACAACATATTTTAGATGAGATAGCTTCAGCAACTTCAAGGTACGTAATCTTGGTATCTCCTTTGCTTTTTGAAACTACACAATTCCAGATGTGCAATAGAACTCTTTTAATTGATGTACCAAAAGATATTCAGATTTTACGAACTGCAAAAAGAGATAAAGTCCCCGAATCTCAAGTTGAAAAAATTATTGCCAGTCAAATGGATAGAGATCAAAAGATAAGCAAGGCTGATGATGTGATAGTAAACGATGGAGAAATTGGTGATCTCATATCTAAAATAGACAAGATTCATCAAAGATATATTGAGTTGGCCGATGGTTAAAAAAAATAACTGCCCTCAATGCAAAAAGGCATTAGTTTGGTCAGAGACAAATGACTTTAGGCCTTTCTGCTCTGAAAGGTGCAGATTAATTGATTTGGGTGCATGGGCTACAGGCAGGAATAAGATAAAAGGTAGTAATTTAATGGACGAAGATAGTGATATAGAAGAGGTTACAAAACACTAATTGACCAAAACTTTCTTATTCCAGAAACCCCGTAACCTCCATTATTCTTAGATTCCTCCAAGTCTTCTGGACCAACTCCACCAAGCGCAAAAACTGGGATATCGATTTGTTGGCAAATATTTTGGAAGCCCTTCCATCCAAGAACTTTATTTGCTTTTAGATTTTCTTTAATCGGAGAGATGAAAATGTAATCTACCCCTAAAATTAGCGCTTTTTTTATCTCATCAGTATTGTGACAAGAAGCTCCCAAGATTTTATTTTTTGATATTGGGTTTTCGGATGTTGCCATTAAGTCACTTGAAGTTAAATGCATTCCTATAAAATCATCATGATACAAATCTCTATGATGTGAATTTAAAATAACCTTTAAATTTTTATCTAAAAAAGAAAGGTCATGCTTAATTATTCTTTCTTCTGTGTTTTTTCTTCTGTATTGAAAGAAATTAATCTCATTAAGATTCTTTAAGTTTTTTTCTAAACAAAATTCTGAGTGAGTTATCGGATAAATTTCAGGAATTTGTTCTGTTTTAGCTTCTGTATTCACTATTAATAAGAACGTAATCTTCAGAGAAATCTGAAGTATTAACTTGATGAGTTTTTTTGCCCAATCCTAGATCTATATCTATTTTGATATTTTTCTTTTTAACAGCTTTTGAGGCCGATTTTTCAGAGTGGCTTTTAGATTTACTTCCTTTATTGACCATAGGTAAATTATTAATTCTTATAGAAGTTTTAGAAATATCATCAATAGACTTACATCTTCCAACGGCAGCCAATATTCTTCCCCAGTTTGCGTCATTTCCAAACATAGCAGTTTTAACTAAGGGTGAAAGTGCAACAGTAAATGCAACTTCTTTTGCTTGATTTTCATTTTTGGCATTTTGTACATTTACGCTAATGAATTTTGTTGCTCCCTCTGCATCTACAACAAGTAATTTTGCTAACTCTTTAAATAAAGCTTTAATTTCTTTTTTAATAGTAATTTCCAGTTGGGATGATTTTTTAATTTTTACCCCTGAACCTCCGGTTGCTACCAAGCAAGAAGAATCATTAGGAGAAGTATCTCCATCTATAGTTATTGCATCAAAGCTATCTTTTAAAGATTCTGAATGAATCTTATCAAGAAGAGATTGGCTTATTTCTGCATCAGTAAAGACAAAACTGAGTAAAGTAGCAAAATCTGGTCCAATCATTCCTGAGCCTTTTGCAAATCCAATTAGATTGATTTCTTTACTTCCTGATTTAATGGTTCTTTTTAAAAGTTTTGGTTTTGTATCTGTCGTTAATATGGCCTTAGAGGCTTTGTTCCAATTTGTAGCTTTATTATTCTTTAAAGCTTTATCGAAGGCTTTTTTATGTGCTTCTACATCTAGATTTTCTCCTATAACTCCAGTTGAGAAGGGAAGAATATTATTGAAATCACAAGAACTAGTCTTTGAGAAATGAGAACAGTAATTAGTCACATCTTGCTCTCCTTTTTTCCCATTACCTGCATTTGCGTTACCTGCATTTACTAAAAGGTATTTCTCCCCTTTGGTTTTTGTTTCTAGATTTTTAATCGCTTGTTTTACTGGTGCAGCTTTAAAAGTATTTGAGGTAAATTTACAACTCACATTACTTCCTGCTTCCAGAGAGATTACGAGCACATCATCTCTATCCCCGTATCTAGTATGGCTGGATGCTGTCCCTAGAGACACTCCTGATATTTGATTTTTTTTCATCCTTTCTTCTTAGCTCTCTTTCTTGCCATTTTTGCCTCAAGCCTTCTTTGTCTTCTGTTTCCACTATTTGGATCAGCCTGTTGTGTGTTTTGTTGAGGCTGTGGAGTAGGCGGCTCAAAGGATGAGATTCCTTCTTGTTTAGTAACAATTTCCTGTCTATTGTTTCTTTGAAGGTCATCTTGATTTATCTCAATTTCTACTCTAGTGAGGAACTTTATTGCTTCAACTCTTATGTTTTCTAGCAAGCTTTCAAATAATTCAAATGACTCTCTTCTAAATTCTAGTTTAGGATTTTTGCTAGCATATCCTCTTAAACCAATTCCCTGTCTAAGATATTCAATGGCACCCAAATGCTCTTTCCAGGCATTGTCTATAACTTGTAGGACTATATGTTTCTCAAAATCTCTCATTAAAGGACCTAATCTCGCACTTTTTTCAGAGTAATAGGTTTGAAGCGAGTTAGTAATACTTTCAATAATGTCATCTCTCGATAAGTTTTTATTTGAATCAAGCATAGAGCTTAATGGTATGGTCATACCAAAATTGGTTTCTATAGAATTCTCCAAGCCTTGTATTTCCCATTGAATTTCAGGTGCCTCGTGCGGAATAAAGAAATCAACTTCTCTTTCAACAACACTTATTCTCATAGAATCTAATAATTCTGTTATATCTTCTGACTCTAGAATGGTGTCTCTTTGGGAATAAATGATTTGTCTTTGTTCATTTGCCATATCATCGTATTCAAGTAACAGTTTTCTTATATCAAAATTTCTTCCTTCTACTCTTTTTTGTGCTCGCTCAATGGCTCCACTTAACATTCTATGCTCTATTGCTTCGCCATTCTCAAGACCTAAACCTTGCATCATGTTTTTCACTTGGTCAGAAGCAAAAATTCTCATTAAATTATCTTCTATCGATATGTAGAATTTTGAGGAACCTGGATCTCCCTGTCTCCCAGATCTACCTCTAAGCTGATTGTCTATTCTTCTAGATTCATTTCTTTCTGTACCTATTACATGCAGGCCTCCAACTTCTAAGACTTTTTTATTTCTTTCTTCCCATTCCTCAGTAGTTTTTTTTCTGCCTTCAATATCTGTTTCAGAGTGTTTCTCTAATTCAGCTTCTAAGTTACCCCCCAAAACAATATCGGTTCCTCTTCCAGCCATATTTGTCGCTATGGTCACAACTCCTGGTTTTCCAGCTTGAGCAATTATTTCTGCCTCTTTGGCATGATTCTTTGCATTTAAGACTTGATGATTAATGCCTTTTTTCTTTAGTAAAGAAGAAATGAGTTCGGAGCTCTCTAAAGAGGCAGTTCCAACTAAGATTGGTTGTCCTAATTCACTTTTTTCTGTGATTTCTTTTATTACAGCTTCATATTTTTCAGTTTGAGTTAAAAAAACGATATCATTTTCGTCTTTTCTAATCATCTCCACATTGGTTGGTATCTCTAACACAGGCAAGTTATAGATTTCTGCAAATTCCTGAGCTTCAGTTGCTGCTGTTCCAGTCATGCCTGCTAATTTTTCATATTGTCTAAAATAATTTTGAAAAGTACACGAAGCCAAAGTTTGGCTTTCTACTTGAATAGGTACTTTTTCTTTTTCTTCTAACGCTTGATGAAGTCCGTCGCCCAGCCTTCTTCCAGGCATAGCTCTTCCCGTATTTTCATCGATTAAAACTACTTGTTCGCCTTGAACCATATAATCAATATCTCTTTTAAATAAGTAACGTGCCCTTAAAGAAGATTGTATATAGTGGAGAAGTTTGAGATTCGCAGAAGAGTAAAGGCTTTGATTTCCTTCTATCATTCCATTTTTTTGGAGGATATCTTCCAGCACATCATGACCATGATCTGTTAATTCCACTTGTCTAGATTTTTCATCTATTACGAAATGTCCATCTTTAATTACTTCTCTTGTATCTGGGTCAATTTTTTTCTCTTCTAGATTGGGTAGAAAGGTAGATATTTGCTTAAAGAGTTTAGAGGTATCCTCTGCCGCTCCAGATATGACCAAAGGAGTTCTGGCTTCATCTATCAAGATAGAATCAACCTCATCAATAATTGCAAAATAAGTATCTTTCATAACTCTTTCATCTTTAGTAAGAGCTAGATTGTTTCTTAGGTAGTCGAAACCAAGTTCATTATTGGTTGCGTAAATTACGTCAGCCTCATAGGCATCCTTTCTTTCTTCCATAGATTGTTCAGACACCACAAAAGCCACTTTAAGGTCCAAAGCTTCATAAATTGGTTTCATCCACTCCGCATCTCTTTTTGCTAGATAGTCATTTACAGTGACTATAACCACTTTTCTCTTAGTAAAAGAATTAAGATACGCTGGCAAAGTAGCAACTAAAGTTTTTCCTTCTCCCGTAGCCATTTCTGCTATTTGACATTTGTGTAGGGAAATCCCTCCTATTAATTGGCAATCAAAATGTCTCAAACCTAGTTGTCTTTTTGCTACTTCCCTAACTATTGCAAAAGCTTCAGGAAGCAATTCATCAAGAGTTTCGTTAGATTGATGTCTTTCAATAAAAGAACTCCTGGACTGCTGTAATTCTTGATCTGAAAGCTCTTCTGTTTTCTCTTCAAGGGAGTTTATTTTCTTAACAAAAGAATTAGCAAAAGAAAGTCTTCTTTTGCTTCTAGATCCAAAAATTTTTGAAATAAAATTCATTATCAAGTTTATATTTAATGTGATTTTACCAATAGTTAGATGATTTGACTGAGATTAGTCAAATTATCTAGCCTAAACTAGGATCAATGATGGGCTCTAGATAAGTAATAGGGGATGTTTCGAGGTCATCGCAGGTTTCAACTTCCCATGCATCAGGTTTGGCTATTAGTTCTCTTAATAGGGCATTATTAACCTCATGACCTGACTTATGTCCTTCAAAAGAGCCTACAAGATTGTGTCCTAGTAAATACAAATCACCGATAGCGTCTAAAATTTTATGCTTGACCATTTCATCTTCAAATCTAACACCATCATCATTAATTATTTCACTATCTCCAACGGCTATGGCATTTTTTACACTAGCACCTAGTGCTAAATTATTTTGCTGAAGTTTTTCTAGATCTTCCATTAATCCAAAAGTTCTGGCTCTTGATACTTCTTTTACAAATGTGGTGCTATTAAAGTTTATTGAAGAACTTTTGTTGTGTTGGCTATATCCAGGATGGTCGAACATCATGGTGTAGCTGACTTTAAATCCTTCATATGGTGACACTTGTGCCCAGGCGTCGTTGTGTTCAACTCTAACTTTCTCTTTTATCCTTATAAATTTTTTAGGCTTTTCTTGTTCATGTATTCCTGCTGATTGAATCAGAAATACAAAAGGACCAGCACTTCCATCCATGATTGGAATTTCATGAGAATCTACTTCAATAAAGGCATTGTCTATTCCTAACCCAGCCATTGCTGAAAGAAGATGTTCCACAGTAGAGATTTTCACTTCTCCTTTACAAAGAGTAGTTGAAAGGGATGTCTCTCCGACATTTTCTGCTCTTGCAAGAATTTCTTCTGAAGGATCTAAGTCTACTCTTCTAAATATAATGCCCGTATCAGTAGGGGCAGGTTTAAGAGAAAGTTGAATAGGTTTACCACTATGCAGTCCAATACCGAAAGCTTTAATTGGATTCTTCAAGGTTCTTTGAGCGAGCATCGGCGTATTCTAGTTTATTTGGCAGATTTTTGTCTTAGAAATTCAAAAAGAATAATTCCTGCAGATACGGAAGCATTTAAGCTCTCAACATTATTTGCCATTGGTATTTTTATCAATTGACTGCAATTTTCTTTAGTTAACCTTTTCATTCCTTTATCTTCAGATCCAATCACAAAAGCTGTCTTATTTGTATATTCCACCGCATTATATTCATGTTCTGAAGATGAATCTGAACCGATAATTTCTATTCCAGATTCATATAAAAAATTTAAAGTCCTATTTAAGTTAGTGACAACAACAAAAGGAATAAGTTCAGAATACCCTGATGAAACTCTCCTGACAGTAGGAGTAAGGTGACAAGACCTATTCTTTGGAACTATTACTGCATCAACTCCTGCAGCAGCAGCTGATCTCAAGCAAGCACCTACATTTTGAGGGTCTGTAAGATGATCTAGGATTAAGAGTAATAACTTATCTTTTTTTATCAGGTCTTTCAGAAAGGACTCTTTTTCTTCGCGTCTGATTTTACATTTAATACAAACTTTAGCTTTATGATCAGCGTCATAGCTCTTAAAGAAATCATCTTCTTCCGTATGGATGGATATATTTTTTGATTCAGCAGTCTGAATTAGCTCATTTAACCTTTTATCTTTCCTCGTTGAAGTAACATGTAATGAGAAGACATCATCTGACCTATTAGCGATAACTTCTTTGCTTAGATTAATCCCATATAGTATCTCAGTTTCATTACTCATTTTACAATCTCTAGGTCTATCCTTTGATTAAGCTTTTCTACTTGTTTAATTTTTATTTGCATACTATCACCTAAATAAAATCCTTTCTTTGAGTATCTTGTAGTTAAGCTCTTTGTTATGGGGTCGTAGAGATAATAATCATTTCCAGGTAAATTCTTTACGTGGCAGAGTCCTTCAATATTCAATTTTTCTATCTTAACAAACACTCCAAATTCAGCTATATGAGAAACCTTTCCTTTAAAAATTTTCCCTATATGTTTTGATGCGAGTTCACACCTGAGAGTATCAAAAGAATCTCTAGAAGCGGATTCAGCTATTCTTTCTTTTTCAGAGCAGGATGCTGTTATTTCATCTATTTGTTCTTTTGAATAGTCATATGATTCAAATAATAGACCTTCATTATTATCTTTGATGGATATTTCTTTCTTTTGATTATTCTTTATTAGAGATTTGATAGCCCTATGCACCATCAAGTCAGGATATCTTCTGATAGGAGAGGTGAAGTGTGTATATGAATTATAAGCCAAAGCAAAGTGCTCTTTTGGCTCTCTCTGATAGATTGCTAGGTTTAAATTTTGAAGCATCCCCATGCTTAAAATTTCAGAATCATTCCTATCTTTTACTTGCATCAAAATATCAGCAAACTCTTTAACCTTAGCTGTTTCGGACAGTTTAATGTTTAGATTTCTAGATCTTAAAAAGCCCTCAAGTTGTTTTATCTGAGCGAAATCTGGCTTGGGATGAACTCTGTAAATAGCAGGTATTTTTGAGCTTATTAATAATTCAGCTGCACAAATATTTGCCAATAACATCAACTCTTCTATTATTTTATTGGCTATGAAAGTCTCTGTTTTTTCAAATTTACTCAACTTATTTTTAGAATCAAAAACAGGCCTATAATCAGCAACATTAAGATCTAAAGCTCCTCTTTCTGCCCTTTTTCTTCTTAGAATTTCGTAAACTTTGGTTACAGATCTAAGCATCTTAGACAGATCTTTCGGATAATTGTCCTTCTCGATGGCTTTAGAAATATTTTCATATTCTAATCTTGCTCTAGAACAGATTTTAGCCTCAAAAAAGACTGCATCGATAAAGTCTCCATTGGTAGAGATTGATGCCTTACACACAAGGACCAATCTTTCTTTACCTGGTCTTAATGAACATAAATCATTGCTTATTTTTTCAGGTAGCATAGGAATAACTTTTCCCCTGAAATATATAGAAGTTGATCTTTCACAGGCTTCTTGGTCGATAAAACTTCCAGGTTCTACAAAATGAGATACGTCAGCTATTGCTACGTAGATATCAAATGAGTCAGACTTCTCATCTACAAAAATCGCATCATCAAAATCTTTAGCATTTTTTCCATCAATAGTTACAAAATCTAAATCTGTTAGATCCCTTCTTTCTGATTGATCTAGCCTTATATTCTCTAATCGTTTAGTTTCATTAAAGATGTTCTTATTCCATTCATTTCTGAGATTAAATTTAGCAATTGCTATTTGATTAGCTTTTTGAGTTAAATCATCCGACTTGATGCTTGACTCTATTCTTCCAGTCAAGGGTTCATCAATTGTTACTTTTTTTTCTAAAATAACCTGAATTAAGTCATTTCTTGTTAAATTTTTAGAAACTTTACCTCTTATTCTAATTTTAGAATTTTGTCCAAGATCTAAGGGGATTCCAAAAAGTTTTCCGTTTCTCTTTTCCATACTGCAAAGAAAACTAAACTTCTGTCTTCTCATTATTTTGGTTATTTGAGCCCATCCTCTTAGATTAATTCTGCATTCAACAGAATCACCGGGTACCACACGACTTTGCTGAAACCTACTCAACCTAAAATATCTATCTAAATCTGAGTTATAAAGCTTTAGATGCCTTCCTCTTATTAGCCTTATTTCACCTCTAAGTGAACTTTTTTTTGTTAAGAAAGAAGTTTTCCTCAGCTTAGATTTTTTTGAACGATGCTTCATTAATGTAATGATAGGCTATTGCTGATCTGCATCAAGGCTTGCAAGATGAACAAAGAATAAATAAAGTTCATGCATGGTTGGAATAATCTTTTATCTTTTCATAGTTACGGTTCTATATTTCCTTTGGAAATTTTCAAAAGGAGAACCTCTTCTGTCTAATCTTGAATTTTTGATAGCTATTTGGGCAGGTGTGATTATTTTCTTCCTGATAATGCTTTATACCTTTTAGGAGTTCATATGTCTGTAAAACACTACGACTGGTCTGCCTATAATGCCTATGTACGACCAAATAAAATTGCTATACGAGATTTAACCTCGAATAAAACATTAACTTACAAAGACCTAGATGAAAGAGCATCTAGATTAGCAAAGTGGCTTCAATTACAAGGAGTCAAGAAAGGAGACAGGATTGCAATCTTATCTCAGAATTGCCCTGAATTTTTTGAGTTAGAATTTGCTTGTGCGAAGATCGGGGCTATCGAATTGCCTCTTAACTGGAGACTAACTAAACCAGAGCTCGAGTATATTCTTAATGACAGCACGCCCGAAGTTTTGATTTATGATCATACATTTGCTGATATCTCTAATGAACTAATCCAAGACTGCTCAATAAAAAATCATCTATCTATAAATCAAGATGAATCAGATTGTGAATATGAATTAAGTGCAATGTCACAAGATGTTAACTATGAAGAAATAAAAACAGATCATGATGATCTAATTATGATTATGTACACCTCCGGAACAACAGGTCATCCTAAAGGTGCAATGATCAATCACAGGATGCAACTTTACAATTGCATAAACCTTGCATCTCCAGCCTTTGTTAATGCCGAGAGCGTTCAGTTGGTAGTTCTTCCTTTATTTCATACTGGAGGCATGAATTGTTATGCAAACCCTATACTTCATGCTGGAGGAGAGTTAATTCTTATTAGGGAGTTTGATCCTAGATTGGCTTTATCAATTCTAGGAAATGCAGAGTATGCAGTAACACACTTTTTTGCTGTTCCTGCTCCTTATCAATTTATGATGAATCATCCAGATTTTGAGAAGACTGACCTGTCTAATCTAAAGGCAGCTGGAATAGGAGGAGCTCCTTGTGCAGAAGCGATCCTTAGAGCTTGGTCGGGAAGAGGAGTTTCTATGATCCAGGGATGGGGTATGACAGAAACTAGCCCAGGCGGAATTGGTTTAGATGCCGAAGATGCAGAAAGAAAACTAGGTTCTGCTGGAAAGCCTCTTCTTCATACTGAGGTTAAGGTTATTGGAGATGAAGGAGAAACTTTGCCTTGGGGAGAAGTAGGTGAATTGCTGATTAGAGGCCCGAATGTCACTCCAGGCTATTGGAACAATCCCAAGGCCACCGAAGATTCGTTTGTTGATGGATGGCTAAAGACAGGTGATGCAGCTAGGTTTGATGATGAAGGGTTTGTGTACATCGTAGATAGATGGAAAGATATGTACATTTCAGGAGGTGAGAATGTATATCCTGCAGAAGTAGAAAATGTTCTTTATCAGTTACCGCAAATAGCAGAAGCTGCAATCATAGGAGTACCAGACGAACGATGGGGAGAGACAGGAATGGCCTTTATATGCCTTAAAGAAGGAGAGTCTCTCGGAGAAAAAGAAGTTATATCTCATTGTTTGGAGAATCTGGCTAAATTCAAAGTGCCTAGCTCAGTAAAATTTATTACAGCCCTGCCTAGAAATGCTACTGGCAAAGTTTTAAAGAGAAACTTAAGAGAGGAAGAAGTAGGACAAGATGCTCCAGCTATAACTTAGTACTATGAGTTTAAGTGATTTTTCTTTAGAAGGTAAAAAAGCATTAGTAGTAGGTGCCAGAAGAAACATGGGAAAAGCCTTCGCATTGGGACTTGCTGAGGCAGGTGCTGATGTTGCAGTTGCAGACTCAAATCTAGAGAGTGGTCAATTACAGCAAGTAGGAAAAGAAATAGAGTCTTATGGAAGAAAGGCTCTTATACAAAAGACTGATATCTCAAAGAAAGAAGAAGTAGATAATTTAGTAAATAAAGTTGTTGGCTCATTCGGCACTATAGATATTTTAATGAATGTAGCAGTCATGTATCACCATAAGTCTCTAATTGACCTTGAAGAAGACGGTTGGGATAAGTTAACTGACGTAAATTTAAAAGGTTATTGGCTTACTATCCAGGCCGTATCTCCGGTAATGAAAAAGCAAGCAAGTGGAAGTATTATTAATTTGACTTCGAGAGGTGGACTCAAAGCTCATGCAGATAAAGGTATGGGGAACTATGCAATCATGAAATCAGGTATTGCAATGATGACAAGACAATACAGCAGATATCTTGGCCCACATAACATTAGAGTAAATGCTATAGCTCCTTCCCTTGTCGAATGGGAAGAGTTTCCTGGTTCTGAAAGAAATTCAAAGAAAAGACAAGAAAAACCCAGAAAGGTAAGCGAACAGGAAAAGTTCGAAGCCTGGTCCACAGGACCTCAAAATTTACCTTTAGGTAGGGTAGCAACTTTTGAAGAAATGGCCAATGCTGCAGTATTTTTAGCTTCAGATGCTTCAAGTTATATTACTGGAACTATACTTAATGTGGATGGGGGCTACATGGCATGAGTGCTAATTGGATACTAAATCATTTGGGTATGATGGTAACCAACAGAAATGCCACTCTAAATCACTTTCAGTCTTTAGGTGTAGGAGTAAGTGTAGGACCTCAACCCTTATTGCCCTATGAAGAAGGAGAAGGGGAACTTATGTTTTTCCAGTCTCTGGATGGGAATCCGATAACTAATAAATATAAAACTGGAGGGCCTCATAATTTTAGAGATGGAAACTCTCAAATAGGAAATTGTCAGTTAGAGATTTATCCAATGAAACCTGGTCCAGGAATGTTTATAAGTGAGTATTTAGAAAAGAAAGGGTCAGGAATAAATCATATTGCTTTCAACACAGACGATATTGAGAGAGATACTAAATTCTTTACTGAAAAAGGTTGTCAGCTTGTTTTTAATGTCTCTGTAAATGGAAAAACTATAGAAAATTATTTGGATACTAGGAAATATGGAGATGTAATGATTTCTCTTAGGCCAACATCTAGTGCTTGGGAAAATAAATGGAAAGAAAATAATCTTAATCACCCGCTGACAAATAATTGGAATTTTTTAGGAGTAGGCATCCTAATCAAAGATTTAAAAAACACATTTGATTACTACCTTGATTTAGGTTTTTCTGAAATTCCTAATCCTAAGAATATTAATTATCCAAATTTACAATCAAACCAAGTAAAAGTAGGTCCAATAATTTTTGAATTCTTTGAACCTAGTGAGTCTCATCCTATTCACAATGAAATTCTTATGGAAAGAGGAGAAGGGATATCAGATTTAGTTTTTTTGGTAGACGATTTAGAAGCTGAGAAAATCAAACTTTTGAATAGAGGTACGAACCTTTTAGATTCAAATGAAACTTTTGCAATTTTTGATACCAGAAAAGAAGGAAATACATTAATTCGTTTAGTGAGTAAATGAAAAATTGGTCTGCCATAGCATTTAATACTGCTCCTGATTCGGAAAATAAGATTCACGGAGATAAGCTAGCTAAAGAATATGGATTTGAAGGTGGGCTTGTTCCCGGAGTTACTATTTCTGCTTATTTAATTCACCCAGTTATCGAGCTTTGGGGAGAAGAATGGCTAGAAAAAGGTTTTGCAAATTGCAGGATAACATCACCCTTATATGACAATGAAAATTTTGAAGTAACATTAGATACAATCAAAGATAATCATATAAACACCTCACTAATAAGAAGCAATGAGGTGTTAAGTGCAAATGCTGAAGTTTCAATAACTAGAGAATTACCCGAACCACCCTTATTAAGAAAGGATAAGTTAGTAGAAAATGACTTTGTAGCCCCTCAAGCAACCAAAGAGGTTTGGGAGGACTTAAAAGAAGGAGGGTGCAGGGCCTTTAAGTTTTATTGGGGAGGGGAAGATCCTTTGCTTTATCTCCGTGATGAAAACCTACTACCTAAATTACTGAAACCAAGCGAAGGAGGGCTTTCTAATTTATGTTTCTTATTGGGCTGTTCAAATTGGATATTGTCTGGAAATGCCTACATGAATCCATGGGTCCACTTACAGACGGTATCTCAGAATTTTAGATCAGTGCCTTTTGGAACTACTTTGATAAGCGAAATGTCAGTTAATGAGACTTATGAAAAGAAAGGACATGAGTTTGTAGATGTAAACGTTAATCTATTTGATGAAAAGGATGAAGGTTGCGTTATGAGTATTAACTTAATAGCTATATATAAGTTAAGAGGCACTCAGACTATAACTAATAAATAAAAAAGCCCTGTCTCTAATTCTTTGACAGGGCTTATAAAATCTGGAGCTGGCGATTGGATTTGAACCAACGACCGGCTGATTACAAATCAGCTGCTCTACCAACTGAGCTACGCCAGCTAAGTCTGCGCGATTCTAACATACCAATTTGAATATTTAATCTAAAAGGTTTTTTTTATATTAACTTCACTTCCAGAGAGATAAATGTTCTTTTCTTCACTCATCAGAAGAAGCTCTCCTTTGTTGTTTACTTGACCTGCTTTACCTGTAATTAATTTACCATTTATTTCTACTTCACATATTTTATCTCGTAAGAAATTTACCTGATTGTAATGATCTAAGTAAGGAGCTAAGCCATTTGAAGGATAGTCTATAGTTAACCTAACGGTATTTTTTAGGATTATTGATGAAATGTCTGATCTTGTTATTTCATCTGTTAAATAAGGATGAAGACTACTCCAAGCCTGATCAATTGAAGAACCAGATTCCTTCTTCATTTGAACATTTATTCCAATTCCTATCACTAAATTGGTTCCAAGATCTGTAGAAGTTGTTTCTACTAATATTCCTCCAAATTTTTTATTGTCTATATACAGGTCGTTTGGCCATTTAATCTTAATCTTTTTTTCTGTTAATAGATTCAGGTCTTTAGCTAGAGAAGAGGCGATTGCAATGGTTAATCCCATAAGTTTATTGATAGATAGAGATGATTTCCATCCTAAGGAAAAATAAATATTCTCACCGTAAGGACTTACCCAAGATCTTCCTTTGGTCCCTCTACCTATAGTTTGTTCTTCTGAGAAAACAGCTACAGCTTTATTTTTTTCTATGGTCTCGATGAGTTTTTTTGCTTCATCATTAGTTGAACCTACGGTTTCAAGTAAGATGAGCTTTTCTAAAGTTTCTTTTTCTTTAGAATCTAAACTCTTTTCAATTACTTTTTTTGATAAAAGATCTATTTTTTTGCTCCTTTTATATGCAAAGAATAACAAATAGTTTAATTTAAGTTGACAAGGTAATTGCGCACACGCAGAATTCCCCAACTTTTGTAATCTTGGAGGGGTTGGGGAGCGGTCAAACCCAGCAGACTGTAAATCTGCCGCCTCGTGCTTCGCAGGTTCGAATCCTGCCCCCTCCACCATCAAAAAAATCTTTATCAAAACAAGCAAAAAAGCTTGCAATGAAGGGGCAAAGAGACTATAAATGCGCTCCGAGCTTTGGGTTGTAGGCAGGTTTATCTGTAGCTGGCATAGAAAATATTAAATATTCTATTAACTGTTCTTGATTCAGTTAGCCTTCTTCTACTCTAAAAGACTGATAATTTAAGGTTTTTTGCTCATATAGCTCAGGAGGTAGAGCACTTCCTTGGTAAGGAAGAGGTCACCGGTTCAAGTCCGGTTATGAGCTCCAGATAAAAATTTTTATAAACAACTAGGAATAAAAATGGCTAAAGAAAAATTTGAACGAACGAAACCCCACGTAAACGTGGGAACTATTGGTCACGTCGATCATGGAAAAACAACGCTAACTGCAGCTTTAACAAAAGTTTGTGCAGAAGCTAGGGGTGGTGAAGCTATAGCTTTTGAAGGTATAGATAATGCTCCTGAAGAAAAAGAACGTGGAATTACCATTGCAACTTCTCATGTAGAGTATGATTCAGATGCTAGACACTACGCTCACGTAGATTGCCCAGGTCACGCTGACTATGTGAAAAATATGATTACTGGTGCTGCTCAAATGGATGGAGCTATATTAGTAGTTAGTGCTAATGACGGACCTATGCCACAAACAAGAGAGCATATTCTTTTAGCTAGACAGGTAGGCGTTAAGCACATAGTAGTTTTCTTAAACAAAGCTGACATGGTTGATGATGAAGAATTAACTGAGCTAGTAGAAATGGAAGTAAGAGAACTTCTTAGTGAATACGATTTTCCTGGAGACGATACTCCAATAATTTCAGGATCAGCACTTAAAGCACTAGAAGGCGATGCGGCATATGTTGAGAAAGTAAACGAGCTAGTAGCTGCATTGGATTCATTTATTCCTGAACCAGAAAGAGAAACTGATAAGCCTTTCTTAATGCCGATTGAAGATATCTTTACTATTCAAGGTAGAGGTACTGTTGTTACCGGAAGAATAGAAAGAGGTGAAATTAAGGTTAATGAAGAAATTGAAATTGTTGGAATCAGAGAAACTACTAAAACAGTTTGTACTGGAGTAGAAATGTTCAGAAAACTTTTAGACGAAGGTAGAGCTGGTGAAAATGTAGGTATTCTTCTAAGAGGTACTGAAAGAGATGGAGTAGAAAGAGGTCAAGTTCTTTCTAAGCCTGGATCAATTACTCCGCATACTAAATTTGAAGCTTCTGTCTATGTCTTAACAAAAGAAGAAGGCGGAAGACACACTCCATTCTTTAAGGGCTATAGACCACAATTCTACGTTAGAACTACTGACGTAACTGGTGCTGTAGAACTTCCAGAAGGAACTGAAATGGTAATGCCAGGAGATGATCTTCAAGTAACAGTAGAGTTAATTTCTCCTGTAGCTATGGAGGAAGGCATGAACTTTGCTATTAGGGAAGGTGGTAGAACTGTAGGTTCTGGAGTAGTTTCTAAAATTATTGAGTAGGCCAGTAGCTCAATTGGCAGAGCGGTGGTCTCCAAAACCACAGGTTGGGGGTTCGATTCCCTCCTGGCCTGCCACTTCGAGCTTCAAGCCTGAAGAAGATGGATTATAGGTTTTCTATGCAAAATTACTTACTCTGGATAATTGGACTGATACTAATAGGGGTTGCTGTTTATGGTAACTCTTATTATGCAATGGAGCCTCTTCTATATAGAGTAATAGGAGTCCTTGTAATTTTAATCCTTTCTCTATTAGTTATTTTAAGAACAAACGAAGGAAAGGAAGCGTTAACTTTAATTCTTGATTCAAGGAAAGAGATTAGAAGAGTTGTGTGGCCCACTAGAACTGAAACAACACAAACAACTCTAATAGTTATAGCAGCAATTACTTTTATGGGTCTTGTTCTTTGGGGATTGGATTCATTTTTTGGTTGGGTAATAGCGAGTATTTTAGGATAAAAGATGTCTAAGCAGTGGTATGTTGTACACGCCTATTCTGGCTATGAAAATAAAGTAAGAGATTCTTTATTGGAAAGAATAGATAGACTTGAGATGTCGGATTCTTTCGGAGAAATAATGGTACCTTCTGAAGAAGTAATTGAACTTAGAGGAGGTTCTGAAAGAAAGACTCAAAGAAAATTTTTTCCAGGATATGTTTTAGTAAATATGGAGTTAAATGATCATACATGGCACTTAGTTAAAGACACTCCAAGAGTAATGGGATTTATTGGAGGAACCAAAGAAAAACCTTCACCTATTTCAGAAGCAGAAGCCAATTCAATAATGCACCAATTAGAGGTTGGTTCTGAAGTAACTAAGCCAAAAGTTACATTTGAGCCAGGTGAAATGGTCAGAGTTATAGACGGACCTTTTAATGATTTTAGTGGAGCTGTAGAAGAAGTTAATTATGAGAAAAACAAAGTTAGAGTCGCAGTTTTAATCTTCGGTAGATCTACACCAGTTGAATTAGAGTTTAATCAAATAGAGAAAGCGTAATGGCAAAAGAAATTGATGGATATATAAAACTTCAGGTTCCTGCTGGTGGTGCTTCTCCAAGTCCGCCTGTTGGACCAGCTTTGGGACAACATGGTCTAAATTTAATGGATTTCTGTAATGCGTTTAATGCTAGAACAAAAGAAATGGAAAAAGGACTTCCTGTGCCAGTAGTGATTACAGTATATAACGATAAGAGCTTTGATTTTATTGTTAAAACAACTCCTGCTGCAGTACTAATAAGAAAGGCGGCAGGAATTAAAAAAGGAAGCGGAACTCCTAATAGTGTAAAGGTAGGAAAAGTTACAAGAGCGCAGTTAGAGGAAATTGCAAAAACTAAAGATCCAGATCTTACAGCAGCTGATATGGATGCAGCTGTAAGAACTTTAGCTGGAAGTGCAAGAAGTGCAGGAATAGAGGTTGAAGGATAATGCCTAAGTTAAGTAAAAGAAGAGAATACTTTTCTTCCTTAGAAGAGAAAAAGTACAACGTGGATGAAGCTGTTGAGTTTCTTTCAGGTGCTCCAAAAACATCTTTCACTGAGTCATTGGATGTATCAATAAATTTAGGAATTGATCCGGTTAAATCAGATCAAAATGTTAGGGGAGCAACCTCATTACCTTCAGGGACAGGAAAATCTTGTAAAGTTGCAGTTTTTGCAGAAGGGGATGAAGGGAAAGCAGCCAAGGATGCAGGCGCAGATGCTGTGGGCATGGATGACTTAGCTGAAGAATTTAAAAAAGGTGCAGATGAATATGATGTTGTCATCGCAACTCCTGAAACGATGAAAATTGTTAGTCCTTTAGGAAAAGTACTTGGACCCAAAGGTTTAATGCCAAATCCAAAAACAGGAACTGTAACTAAAGATGTTGCAGCTGCTGTTTCCAATGCTAAAGCAGGACAAATCAGATACAGGTCTGATAAATCAGGAATAGTTCATGGTCGAATAGGGGATTTGTCTTATTCACCTGAACAGGTAAAGAACAATGTAGAGGCTCTTTTAGAAGATTTGAAGAAAAATAAACCTGCTTCTTCAAAAGGAGTTTTTATAAAAAGATTATTCCTGTCTTCCACTATGGGAGCTGGAATAGAAATTGATCTATCGTCATTAAAATATTAATGAGGTTTTGATTAATTTTCTTCTGAGTGGTGCGCCTAAGTCGTACCTATCGGAGACCGTAGGTGTGAAAATTTTTTTTCACTTAATATTTTTAACCTACGTAGATGGGTGGAAAAAGCCTAAAGCTTTACCACTTTAATGCTTGTGTAAAAACAAGCGGAGGATAAGAAGATGTCAATGAACATTGATAAGAAAAAGGTTGCTGTAGATGAGCTAAATGAAATAGCCAATAAAGCAACTTCAGCTATAGCTGCTAATTATCATGGAACTTCAGTATCTGCTTTAACTAAACTAAGAGAAGAAGCTAGAACTAATTCAGTTCATCTCAAAGTTATTAGAAATACTCTTGCTAAAAGAGCATTAGAAGATACAAAGTTTTCTTGTTTTGACGATCTGTTGGTAGGTCCAACTATGTTAGCCTTTTCTTTAGAAGATCCTGCTAGTGCAGCAAAGCTCTTAAATGATTTTAAGAAATCAAATTCAAGTTTTGAAGTTAAAGGATTATCTTTTGGGGATGATCTTTTAGATCTTTCTAGGTTATCTGATATAGCTAATTTGCCGACCAAAGAGCAAGCTATTGCGCAATTACTTGGTGTTCTAAATGCACCAGTTAGCAAACTTGCCTCTCTAATGAATCAAGTTCCTAGTAAATTAGTTAGGACTTTAGATGCTGTTAGAGAACAGAAGTTACAGGCAGAATCTTAATTTTTAATTTTTATAATTGGAGAAAATAATGGCGTTAAGTAAAGAAGAAATTTTAGATGCAATTTCTGAAATGAGTGTTATGGATATAGTGGATCTTATTTCCGCTATGGAAGAAAAATTTGGTGTTACCGCTGCTGCACCTGTAGCCGCTGCAGCCGCTGCACCTGCCGCTGACGGCGGTGGAGCTGCTGAGGAAGAAGCTGGGCCAGTAGAACTTATGTTAACTGAAGTAGGAGACAAAAAAGTTGATGTAATCAAAGCAGTACGTGCAATAACTGGGCTAGGCCTTAAGGATGCTAAAGGCTTAGTGGACGGTGCTCCTTCATCTTTGAAAGAAGGTGTAGATAAGGCAGAAGCTGAAGAATATGTAAAACAACTAGAGGAAGCTGGAGCAAAAGCAGAACTTAAATAGTTTTAAATATTCACACTAAATTAAATTAATTATCGAGGGTTATATGGCATTTTCGTATACAGAAAAGAAAAGAATAAGAAGAAGTTTTGAGAAGATTTCAAGCGCAATGGAGTTACCTAATTTATTAGCTACCCAATTGGAGTCTTATCATGGGTTTCTTCAAAAAGAGATTGATCCTAGTTCTAGAGCTGAACAAGGTCTAGAGCAAGTTTTACAATCTATTTTTCCTATTGAGAGTCATAATGGAAATGCCA
>CACOMS010000015.1 GCA_902628375.1 uncultured SAR86 cluster bacterium
GTTCAAAATATGTAAGTTTAAAGAAACCATCTCTGGATGCCTGGATAGAGCCAGTAGCAACCCTTTTATCCTCATCTTTTTCAGTACTTTGAATAAAGTCTGCTGAAAAAAATGACTCCTCCATAAAGCTGTCGACAAACTCATTACCGAATAGAAATAAAGGATTTATTAAAAAAAGAATGAGAAAAATCCTTTTCAACAAATGTTTTTTTGTCATTTAATCTTCAGGAGGTGGAGCAACCAAAACTTCTCTATTCCCGTTAGATGCCATTGGCGTCACCACACCTGCTTCTTCCATGGTTTCTATTAATCTTGCTGCTCTGTTGTAACCAATTCTTAATCTTCTTTGCACCGCAGATATAGAAGCTCTTCTAGACTGAGAAACAAATGCAACTGCTTCATCGTAAAGTTCATCTTGTTCTCCATCGCTTTCGCCATCAGATGAGCTAGGAATGCCAGGCATGCCGGTAACTGCTCCCTCCTCTTTTGTAACCTCTTCTACGTAATCTGCTTTTCCTCTTTTTCTCCAATCTTCAGCTACTCTTTGAACTTCATCATCACTTACAAACGCACCATGAACTCTTTGAGGTATTGAAGTGCCTGCTGCTAGGTAAAGCATGTCTCCTTTACCCAAGAGCTGTTCAGCTCCACCCTGGTCAAGGATGACTCTAGAATCCATTTTTGAAGCTACTTGGAAAGCTGTTCGAGCAGCTATGTTTGCTTTAATCAAACCCGTTATAACGTCTACCGAAGGCCTTTGGGTAGCCAAAAGCATATGAATTCCAGCTGCTCTAGCTTTCTGAGCTATTCTTGCAATAAGTTGTTCAGCTGTCTTACCTACTATCATCATTAAATCTGCTAATTCATCAACAGCTAAAACTATATTTGGGAGTTCTTCTAAATCAGGTGCGGTACTTAGATCTTCTTCGCTTTCTTTTTTCCAAAGTGGGTCGGGTATAGGGTTATTAGATTTAATAGCATCTCTAACCTTCTTGTTATAACCATTTAAATTTCTAACTCCAAGCTTTGCCATTAATTTATATCTTCTTTCCATCTCATTCACACACCACCTAAGACCGCTAGAGGCTTCTCTCATATCAGTTATAACTGGGCATAATAGATGAGGGATATCTTCATAAACAGAAAGTTCCAACATTTTTGGATCTATTAAGATTAACCTGACTTGCTCTGGAGTAGCTTTGTATAGAATGCTTATCAGCATAGCATTCAGAGCAACTGATTTTCCTGAACCTGTTGTTCCTGCTACTAGAAGATGAGGCATAGATGCCAAGTCAGCTATTATTGCAGAACCGCTAATATCTTTACCTAATGCTATGGTTAAACTGCTTTTAGCTTCATCATAAACATTGCTGGACAAAACTTCACTTAACAACACTGGTTGTCTATCTTCTCGTGGTACCTCAATACCAATGGTGTCTTTGCCTTCAATTACTTCAACTATCCTAACGCTTGTTTTAGCTAATGATCTTGCTAAATCCTTATTAATGTTTGAGATCTGATTTACTTTGAGACCTGACGGAAGTCTAAGTTCTAACCTTATGACAACAGGACCAGGTTGAATTGATTCAACAACTACATCATTGATGCCATATTCAGACAACTTACTTATAACAAGCTCTCCTAATTGTCTTAAAGAAGCTTCTGAGGTCTCGCTAGAATTCTCATCAAGTTTTTCATCCAACAAAGAGAGTTTAGGTGGAGTTGAAGGTTTTGATTCATCAAATAGCTCTTCTTGCTTCTCCTCTTCTACTCTAATGCTCTTTTCTACCTTAGGTGCTTGCTCTAACACTTCTGCTGGTTTAGTTTTCTCTTTTTTCTTAACATGCTGAATAACTTTTTCTTGTCTTTGGATCTTTTCTTTTCTTAATTTTTGTTTGTCTTTAAATTTATCAATAAGAGAAGAAATTCTTTCCCCAAAATTTCCACCAAACTTTAATAAGTATTCTTGAACCTTATTAATCAGAACGGTCCATGAAATTTCTAAGGATAAAGTTAACCCAATTAGAAAAAAGGTTAAGAAAATGAGAACACTTCCTACATAACTAAGAGGCTCTAATGTGTTAGAAGAAATACCATTACCAATTATCCCGCCTGCCTCATAAGGTAAAAACGTAGAACTAGGCTCTATAAAGATAGACAGTAAAGTTGATCCAGAAATAACAACTAAAGCCCACCCAAAACCCTTAACTGCTTGCATAGATGTGAAGGAAGGCCAGCCTATTGAGCTTTTAGAAAAGAAGAAGTGCTTTAATACTGGATATAAAAGCCATATCGGAATAAGAAAAGCCATATATCCTATAAAGGAATAGAGAAAATCACTTATATAAGCACCCCAAGTCCCTACAGTATTGTTTATTTCTTGGGCTTCATTTAATGGACTTACAAATTCTTGAGTGCTCCAACCAGGATCTTGTGGAGAAAAAGATAACAAAGATATTAAGACAAAAAGTCCTAAAGTGCCTTGAATAATTAACCAAGACTCAAAAAATAATTGGTTTATTCTTATTCTAGATATTGATACAGCTTGTTCAGCTGATTTTCTTGTTGCTTGAGACTTTTTTGCCACTTCAGAATTTAGGTTTTATCTATTGTATATATTATTTTACTCATGATCTAATTTTCAATGAGGTTTTAAAATAAAATCAAGGATATAATCCTATTACATGACAGAAATAAAAAAGCATAATTTAATTATTTTAGGTTCAGGCCCAGCTGGTTACACAGCAGGCATCTATGCTGCCAGAGCGGGCTTAAATCCATGCATAATCACTGGAATGGAACAGGGAGGTCAATTAACAACAACGACTGACGTAGAAAACTGGCCAGGAGATAGTGATAATTTACAAGGCCCTGAATTAATGGAAAGAATGCTTAAACATGTTGAGACACTTGATGTGGAAGTAATCTTTGACCATATTGAAAAAGCAGATCTTTCTTCTGAAAATTATAAATTAACTGGAAGCATGGCTACTTATGAATGCCAGTCAATAATAATTGCAACAGGTGCTTCTGCTCAATATTTAGGGTTAGAATCTGAAGAGACTTATTTAGGAAAAGGAGTTAGTGCTTGTGCTACTTGTGATGGATTCTTTTATAAAGATAAAGAAGTTTTTGTAATAGGAGGAGGAAATACTGCAGTTGAAGAGGCACTTTATCTATCAAATTTATGTTCTAAAGTAACCTTAGTTCATCGAAGAGATGAATTAAGAGCTGAAAAGATTCTGCAAAATAGGCTTTTTGAAAAAGAAAGCAAAGGAAATGTAGAGATAATCTGGGATCACGTGCTTAAAGAAATTAAAGGAGATGATAAGCAAGTTACAGGAGTAGAAATACAAAGCACGAAAAATCAAGAAACTAAAGAAATTAAAACTAATGGTGTTTTCATTGCTATCGGTCATAAGCCAAATACAGACATATTTATAGACCAATTAGACATGAAAGATGGCTACATCAAAATAACTTCAGGCACAGAGGGAGGATCCACTGCAACTAGCAAACCAGGTGTGTTTGCAGCCGGTGATGTATCAGATCATATTTACAGACAAGCTATCACATCAGCTGGTTCTGGTTGTATGGCTGCTCTAGATGCAGAAAAATATTTGGCTGAAAAGTAATGAAATATCTTGAAGTAAAGAAAGAAGGTCATATTTGTTGGGTTTATTTGAATAGACCAGAAGCCATGAATGCTCTGAGTACAGATGTTTTAAAAGAAATAGCAGATTTTAACTTTAGCTTAAGAGATGATTTAGAGTCGCGGGTTGTAATTTATACTGGTAAAGGTGATCATTTTTCAGCTGGTGCAGATTTAAAAGAAAAACCAAAAAAAGTATCAAAACTAGAGGCATGGAGAAATAATTTTGGAAAACCAGCTATTTACTCTTTTTTTGAAGTTAATCAGATTACGATAGCAGCAATTGATGGTTACTGTTTAGGTGGAGCTGCATGTATAGCAACAGCTTGTGATTTTAGAATAGCTTCTGAAGATGCAATTCTAGGATATCCAGAAATTAATCTTGGTATTAATCTAAATTGGTTTGGTCTTCCTTTGGCACTTAGATTAATTGGTCCAGCAAGAGCAAAAAAAATGGTTATAGGTGGAGAGAATGAAAATGCAGAAACTCTACTATCATGGGGCTTCTACGATGAGGTCCACCCTAAAAAAGATTTAATGAATGCAGCTAAAAAAATGGCAGACCTATATAGCTCTAAGCCTCCTATGGCTGCTCAAATGATAAAACATAGCGTCAATGAGTTAGTTTACTCAGGTGATGATGCCATCATGCATATGGATTATGACCAAACTCTTCTTACACATGAAACTCAAGACAGAAGAGAGGCCTTGCTATCCTTTTTTGAAAAAAGAGACCCTAAATTTACAGGCGATTAACTAAGTAATTAAGCTGATTTTGCTTGAAGTGCTTTTTTTGCCTCTTCGTACTCTTCAACTAATGCATCTACTGCGTCTTTTACAGTTGGAACATTATGCAAATTTCCTATTCCTTGCCCTGCTCCCCAAATATCTTTCCAAGCTTTCTTTTGGTTATCGCCAGGTCCAGAACCGAAATTCATATCATGTTTATCTGCATAAGGTAAATTATCTGGGTCTAGACCTGCGTTTACTACACTAGGTTTTAAATAGTTTCCATGCACACCTGTAAAAGTGGCTGAATACATTATGTCGTTGGCTGAACTATCAACTATCATTTCTTTATAGCCCTCACTTGCATTAGCTTCTTGTGTTGCAATAAACCTAGTTCCAACATAGGCAAAATCTGCACCCATGGCTTGAGCAGATAAAACTGATGCTCCATGAGAAATACTTCCGGATAATGCTATTGGTCCATCAAAGAATTCTCTTACCTCTCTTACTAGCGCAAAAGGACTAAGAGTTCCTGCATGCCCTCCAGCTCCTGCACATACTAATATAAGACCATCTGCTCCTTCGTCTACCGCCTTTTTTGCATGCCTTATATTGATGACATCATGAATTACAGCACCTCCATAAGAATGAACCGCATCAACAACAAATTTAGGGGCTCTTAAACTTGTAATAATTATTGGTACTTCATGTTCTACACAAACATTCATATCGTGCTCTAGTCTGTTGTTAGAGTGATGACAGATTTGATTAACGGCAAATGGTGCTACTACTGCTTCAGGATTTTCAGATTTAAAATCTTCTAATTCCTTTTTCATCATAGTTATCCATTCACTAAGTTTTTCTTCTGGTCTTGCATTAAGAGCAGGAAAAGAGCCAACTATACCTGCCTTACATTGAGCAAGAACCAGTTCCGGATAAGAAACTGTAAATAGTGGTGCGCCTATGACAGGAATTCTGGTACGGTCCTTTAAAAAACTAACTACATCCATAATTTTTTCCTTATTGATTTGATACCCAAAGTACAGCGATAGCAGTCACGGCAAGTATTATAACCACAGCTACCCAAGCATCGTTTTTACTGTCTTGGTTACTTTCTTGTTCATTAAACTCTTTATTATCTTCAGACATATTTTTTCCTTATTTATATTTTTAATACTACTCGTCCAACCTGCCCGCCTTCTAAAATAGTTGAAATTTCTCCACCTAGTTCTTCTAGGGATACTATTTTAGTAGTGTCCTGTAAGGACAAACTCCACTCATCGGCGAACAGTTTCCAGATATTTTCTTTTTGTTCAAGAGGGATTTCAACAGAATCAATTCCTATCAGTGTATTTCCTCTAAGAATAAAAGGGAAAATTGAGCTCTCAAAAGAAGGTCCTCCTACCAAACCACTACATGCAACTGCACCGCCTGGAGTTAATGAAGCTAGAAGTAAAGACAGGATTTCACCACTTACAACATCAACACCTATGTCCCAAAGAGGTTTTCCAATCGGAAGTCTTGTCAATTCTGGAAGTTGCTCTCTAGATATAACTTCTTTAGCACCTAGACCTTTCAAGAGCTCTTCTTGATCGCTCTTTCCACTTAGAGCAGTTACTTCAGAACCTAATTTAGATAAAAGCATTACCGAGATAGAACCTACTCCTCCTGTTGATCCTGTAACTATAGATTTGGTATTTGAAATTCCTCTAAATGAATCTAATGCATAAATTGAAAGTCCAGCAGTTAAACCTGCAGTACCCAAACACATTGAATCTATTTCAGTTAACTTATCAGGTAAGTGCAAAGCCCAACTACTTGGAACTCTAATAAACTCTGAAAACCCACCTGATGTATTCATACCTAGGTCATAACCAGTAACAATAACTTTGTCTCCTTCTTTGAAACTTGGAGAATCTGATTGAGCCACTTCACCAACTGCATCTATACCTGGAGTATGAGGAAAATTTCTAGTTACTCCAGGATTTCCTGAAGCAGAAAGTGCATCTTTATAATTTAAAGATGAGTAGCTTACTTTGATTAAAAGGTCTCCCTCAGGGAGGTCATCTATATTCCTTTCAACAACCTTATTTGTATAAGTTCCGTTATCTTCTTCAATAAGAAGCGCTTTGAATGTTTTATCCATTAAATCTCCTTAGCTAATGAATCGATCTCTATTGATTAGGTCATAAAATTTATTCACAGATCTTTCAATTACCATTTGAGTGGCAAATGAGAATTTATCGCCTATTGTTTCATTAATTACAAAATCAATTTCGTACAAATTATACTTCCTAGAAAGCTGTATTAGGTAATCATTAGAGGTACCAATTTCATCAATTAGTCCTAACTCTAATGCTTTATTGCCTTGCCAAACTTCTCCTGTTGCAACCTTCTTCGTGTTGATTTTCGATCTATTTTCAGAAACAAAGTCTTTAAAAACTGTATGCAGTTCTTGAAGTTCAGATATGAATTTTTTTCTTCCTTCTGCCGTATTCTTTCCTAGAGAAGTTAGTGTTCTTTTAAATTCACCTGCAGTATGAAGCTCTATGTCGATATCATTTTTTTTAAGTAATCTGTGAAAGTTTGGTAATTGTGCAATTACACCTATTGAACCAACGACTGCCCAGGGAGCTGCAATAATCTTAGTGGCTACACATGACATCAAATAACCACCGCTTGCAGCAACCTTATCTATACATACAGTTAAATTGATATTGTGGTCGACAAGTCTTTTGAGTTCTGCAGCACAAAGTCCATACGCATAAGCAGAACCTCCTCTACTTTCTAATTTCAGTACTACTTCTTTGCACTTTAAATCGGAAGACAAAATTGCATTAATTTCTTCTTTAAGCTTTACGTCTCCTGTGGCTTCAAGATCACCAGAGAAATCTAGAACAAAGACTGCTTCCTTATTTTTGGATTTAGAAATTTTTTTATCTAGTTTTTTCTCTTCCTTAATTAATTTTTTAAAATCTTTGGGAGATAAATGTGATCTATTAATTTGAGCACCCATAGATTTGAATGACTTTGATAGATTTTTAACAGTCAAATGTCCTTTCTCTTGTTTTTTTAGTTTTGCTGAAGATAAAACTGAAAAAATATAAACAAAAGCAATAACTACAGTAACTATCTTTAGAAGAAAAAATAAGTAATCAGATGCAAATTCAATCATTATTTTGGTTGCATTCTAATTCCGCCATCCAAACGAATTGTCTCACCATTTAAGAAAGGGTTTTCTACTATATGTTTAACCAAGGATGCATATTCTTCTGGTAAACCTAATCTTTTAGGAAATTGTGTCATTTCTATTAATGGTAATCTTACTTGATCTGGAGCCATGGCCATCATAGGAGTATCGAATATTCCTGGAGCTATAGTATTTATCCTAATGCCCATTCTTGCTAAGTCTCTTGCAATTGGCAAAGTCATTCCTGCCACTCCTGCTTTACTTGCACTATATGCAGCCTGGCCGATTTGTCCATCAAAAGCAGCTACAGAGGCTGTATTGATAATTACTCCGCATTCATTATCTTGCTCGGGTTCGTTGTTCCCCATTTCTTCTGCTGCCAATCTCAACACATTGAATGTACCAACTAAATTAATATCAATTACAGTTTTAAAATAATCTAATGGATGAGCACCATTTTTACCTACGGTTTTACTAGCACTTCCTATCCCTGCACAATTAACCACTATATGTATTGAACCAAATTCTTCTTTTGTTTTAGCTATAGCATCTACTATGGACTGTTCCTCTGCGACATTAGCTACCGTATAAGAAGCGCTATCGCCTAATGAACTCGCTGCTTCTTTTGCATTATCTTCGTTGAGGTCTAAAAGCATAACTTTAGCTCCAGACTCTATAAGAACTTTTGCAGTAGCCAGTCCTAAACCGGAAGCCCCTCCAGTTATTAAAGCCACTTTATTTGAGATATCCATAATTTCTCCTAAACATTTAATAAGGTTTGAGGATGTTACACGAAAACAAAAATTTTTTTAGTTAAAAATGAAAAATTGACTTATTTCAAATATCAAACTGATCTTATTTGCACTAAATGTGTGCAAAAAACCTCTAATTTAAGTAATTATTTTGGCATATAAGTTGCTTATAAGCTTATGAAACTTAAGTTTATTAACACAAGGAGATTAAATGAATAAATTTATTAAATCATTTTTAGTTTTAGTTGGGCTAACAAGTGCTTTAGCAGTACATTCTGCTGAATTTGAAAGCAATGTAGCTATTTCTAACGATTACGTATGGAGAGGCATGTCTCAAACTGGTGAAGAACCGGCAATTTCTGGTGGTTTTGATATAGCAGGAGAAAATGGAATGTACTTTGGTACATGGGCATCAAATGTAGAGTTTGGTGATGGAGCTGCTTTAGAGCTGGATTGGTATGCAGGCTATGCAGGAGAAACCGAAGGAGGA
Source organism: uncultured SAR86 cluster bacterium (assembly GCA_902628375.1). Lineage (GTDB taxonomy): Bacteria > Pseudomonadota > Gammaproteobacteria > Magnimaribacterales > Magnimaribacteraceae > CACOMS01. The sequence continues at coordinate 8,814 of CACOMS010000015.1, forward strand.
GTTAGCTACGATATAGGATATTTAGCTTACACCTACCCTGGAGAAGATTCTTTGGATTTTGAAGAAATCTATTTAGGTCTTGGATATAGTTATTTTGGAGTTACTTTTTCATCTGGACAAGATGATGCACCAGATAACACTGAATTCTCTGTCGCATTAGGCGATAGTGGATTTGGTTTAACTTATGGAGATTATGATGAATACGGTGAATATACCCTCATAAGCTACGACCTTCCTATGACAGTAGCAGGATTGACTGTTTCTCTAGCTTGGAGCGATTTCGATGCCGAAGCAGACGGTTCTGATGAGGATGCATTCTTAATAACCTTCTCTATGTAAACGGTTCCCCTTTATATTTTTACACTCCCCGTTCATGTAAAAATATATTTCCCCCCTAATGAGGCCAGTCTGAAGACTGGCCTCTTCTTTTATTGATCAAAGGCGCTGCATACATAGCAAAAACCTTGACCTTCAGTTCTTCATCTAAAGATTTAAACCTTGTAATGAAATTATGTAAGTATTCTTTATTGAAGGCATCACCTAATTCATTGGCCGTCTTGCCTTCAAGCAATTGATCAGAAATTTCAGCTGAAGGATAGATTTTGAAGTTCTCATGCATTGATTTATCAATCGCTCTAGCCAATTCTTCATAGGAATCTGAATTCTTTATAGGCTCCCCTATATGCAAATTAACTCTTCCTTTATTGCCTGTAAGGCCATTAATCAATTCTTTTATATCTCTTTTATTGTTTTCTTCTAAAGACAAATCTCTCCAACCTTCCCATCCTATGGCTTTAGTAACATCCAGAGGATCAAACTCATATGAAATAGTAATTGGAGTTAGATTTACTTCGTTCAACCAGTTATTTAAATCATTTTCTTTTCTTTGAGATAAATGGAGCATTTTTAAAACAGCAGGATCTGTAATGTCATTTCCATCATTTGCTCTTCCTTCAAGTTGAGCTATCCAAATACTTTCCCTATCTTCAATTAGCGACTTATTAACATAGGCAGATAAATTCATTAGTTTTTTTAAAGTTTCCTTAACTCCTTTGATTTCTCTGTGAACTATGAAACTTTTATTTAATCTCATTATTTTTTCAGAGAACTTTCCATTTAATAAATTATCACCTATGGCGATTCTGACGGTTGAGAGCCCTTGTCTGTATCTTGCTATGTTCAAAAAAAGAGAATCTAAAGCAATATCTCTATGGTTACTTATATATAGAGCCGGAATACTATTTAAGTTTTCAATTCCTGAAATTGTAAATTCAGAAGTTGTTCTCTTAATCATTTCTTCAACTATAGGAGCAAGAGAGTTTTGAAAAGACTCTATAGAATCTGAATCTCTAAAAATGGTAGTTAAAAAGTTTTTAGATAATTTAGTAGAAATAAAACTAGGTAAATATTTTTGCAGCCCCGGTTTTAAGGTTGATACAAGAGCAAAAAGATCTTGATCTTCTAATAACTGAGATATGACTTCAGGCACTTCATCATCTTCATAATGATGAATGTTATATAAGTCTTCAAAGCTCATTAGTGGGAGTTAAAATAATTACTGTTTGCTATTATAGCCTGCGAATTAAGTTAAATAATATGAACAATCTTCTAAATCAAGAGTTTATTGGCTTCGTACATAGAGGCGGAGCAGAAGAAACTACTGAAAATACAATACCAGCTTTCCAATACGCTTTAGATCTTGGTTTTAGGTTTATAGAAACGGACGTACAAGCTACTAAAGATGGAAAAATAGTTATTTTTCATGATAGCGATCTAAGTAGGATGTCCTCAAGGAAAGAGAGGATTAAGGATTTAAATTTTGATGAGATAAGCAAGATAGATTTAAATGGAGGTGGAAAAATTCCTTTGCTTGAAGAAGCTCTAGTTACATTTCCAGAGGCTTTTTTTAATATTGATGTGAAAACAAATGATGCGGTGAAAGGAACTGCAGATATTATTTTAGAGCATGCCAATCCAGATAATATCTGTATTGCTTCATTTTCATCTAAGAGGTTAAAAGATTTAAGGAATTTACTAGAAAAAGACTACATCAGCTCATCAAGCCAATCCGAAGTTATTCATCTTCTATTGAGCTCCCTTGGTCTAGGTTTTAAAAAATCTATCGGCGATTGCGTTCAAGTACCTCCCTCGCAGTGGGGCATTCCCATAGTAACTCCGAGATTCATAAAACATATGCATGAATTAGATAAAAAAGTCCATGTATGGACTATAGATGACAAAGAAGAAATGCAAAGACTCTATGATTTAGGTGTGGATGGAATAATGACAGATAAACCAAGTGTCTTAAAAGAATTCTTAGAAAGTAAGAATTTACTTTAAGAATTATCCTTTTCTGGTACTAACCATAAAAGAATCAAACCTGGTATAAATAAAATTAGTAGGCTAAGTATTCCATATCTAGGCTCACTCATTAATAGGGCTACTCCTGAAACTAAAAATGGCCCAACAATAACTGCTGATTTACCTATTAGATTATAAAACCCAAAGAACTCTGCTGAACGATCCTGAGGTATTAGGTTGCTAAAGAAAGATCGACTGATTGCTTGAACTCCTCCTTGAACTAGACCAATAACTCCAGCAAGAATAAAAAATCCTGTCGCGCTATCTATCATGGATCCATAAATAGTAACAAAAATATAAATTAAGATTCCAATGCTGAGTGCCCTCTTATATCCAATTCTGTCAGCGTACATTCCAAAAATTAATGTAGCTGGAAAACCAACAAACTGAGTGAGAATTAATGCGGTTATCATGGAGGAAGCACTTAGGCCAATGTCAGATCCATAGGATGTGGCCATTCTCACTATAGTGTCTACTCCATCCATATAAAGCCAATAAGAAAGAAGAAATAAAGCAGCACTCTTATATTTTTTAATTTCTCTTATTGTAGAAATTACTGAAATAATTGATTCCTTTGAAACGGTTACCAAAGATTTCCTTTCTCCTTGGAATGGATCTTTTACATTTTTAAATACAGGTATGGAAAATATTCCCCACCAGATAGCAACAGATAGAAAGGAATACAAAATGGCATCAGTCGATGAATTTAAACCAAACCAGTCTGGATTTAAATACATAAGCACGTTTAAGACAAAGAGAATCCCCCCGCCTAAATAACCCAAAGAAAAACCTAAAGAAGATACTTTATTTCTTTCTTTTTCTTCTGAAACTGTAACTATTAAAGAATCATAAAAAATATTTCCGCCAGAAAATCCTATTACTCCTAATCCATAAAATATTAGAGCAGTAAACCAATCTCCTCCGGGAATAAAAAATAAATAGGCAGTAGCAAGAATTCCTATCACTGCAAAGAAACCTAAGAAGTTTTTACGATATCCGCCAATGTCAGCGTAAGCCCCTAAAATAGGAGCGATAAAGGCTATAAATAATCCAACGATAGAATTTATAGATCCTATATAGAAAGTACTTTCTGAACCTTCCATGCCAGCTGCCCAATACTCTTTAAAAAATATGGGGAAGAAACCTGCCATGACCGTTGTGGCAAACGCTGAATTTGCCCAATCATAAAATGCCCAACTCCATTGTGACTTGGTTATTTTTTTTGACCTCGAAGACATATGGAATAATAATACCTCCTTTGGAGAAAATTATGGACGAACAAGACAAAAAAACTTGGAAATATCTAACTTACTTTGGAATATTGATAGCTATAGTAGTAATACTTCAAATGATATTAGCTTACTATCTTCAAACAATTTATTAAGGAGTAATTAATGAACTCAAAAATTTGTGAACTTTTAGATATTGAATTCCCTTTAGTTGCTTTTACTCACTGCAGAGACGTTGTAGTGGCAGTTTCTAAAGCAGGCGGATGTGGTGTTCTTGGGGCTGTTGGTATGTCACCTGAACAGTTAGAAAAAGAACTTAAATGGATAGACGAACATATAGATGGAAAACCATATGGAGTTGATGTATTAATTCCTAATAAGATGGAAGGTAAAGACGAAAAATTTGATGCAGAAAAATTGGCATCTATGATTCCTCAAGAGTATGCAGATTTCAGAGCGGATGTTCTTGAAAATCATGATATTCCTTCTCCAGAACTAAGAAGCATAGACACCGCTGGTTCAGGGTTTGCGGCAAATACTAAATCAGATGGTGCGAAAGCTCTTTTGGATGTTGCTTTCAATCACCCTATCAAACTGATCGCTAATGCGTTAGGTGTTCCACCTGATTGGATGCTTGAGATGGGTAAAGAAAATGACGTAAAAGTTGCAGCTCTTCTTGGTACAGCTCAACATGCTATTAACCAAGTTAAAGCAGGTGTAGACATACTGGTTGTTTCAGGAACTGAAGCTGGTGGTCATTGTGGTAGTGTTTCAACAATGGTTCTGATACCAGAAGTTTATGAAGCAATTCAACCTTATGGAGATGTTCCTATTCTGGCTGCAGGTGGAATCGTTACAGGTAAACAAATGGCAGCAGCTATGACTATGGGTGCTTCTGGAGCTTGGTGTGGTTCTGTTTGGTTAACTACCATAGAGTCTGAAGTTGATCCTATCATTAAAGAAAAAATGGTAGCTGCTAATTCAAGTCAAACAGTTAGATCTAGAAGTCGTACTGGAAAACATTCCAGACAGTTAGTAACTCCTTGGACAGATGCTTGGGAGTCAGACAAAGCACCAGAACCTTTACCTATGCCACTTCAACCAATGGTTGCGGAGCCTGCTTTACAAAAAGTTAATAAACTAGCTGCTGGAGGTCATGATGGAGCTAAAGATCTAGCTACTTATTGGGTTGGACAAGGTGTAGGTCTCATGAACCAAAGTATCTCAGCTAGTGATGTAGTTCAGGAATTTAAAGAAGACTTTATTTCAGCCTATGAGAGGCTTAATAATTTTGTTGACGAATAATTAATTAGTCTACTTTTTGCCCGTTCTTAACTACCAAGAATTGTCTGTCTTGGTCACTAACGGACTCAGTTATTAGGTCTGATACTCTTCTTACTGCACCATCAGGAGCGTATTGAAGAATATAAGTTTTTCTAATTCCATCCGTTAAATTTGGGCCAGTCCTGTGAGGAGTTAAGGAAGAAAATATAGCCACACTTCCAGCTTTCACAGGTAAAGAAATAGAATCCTTATCATCTAACGGAATTTCAAAACCTAGATCAGTTGTAAGATGCTCCAATGTTCCTCTTCTATGAAGCTTAGGCACTACCCAAGGACAGCCATTTTCTTCAGTTGCATCCGTTAGAGGAATCCAAAAAGTAAGATATGCTTGAGGTTCTACAAACGTGTATCCATTATCTTGATGCCAAGGGAATTCATCTTTAGTTCCAGGTTTTTTATATACTGCTTGGTCCCAATAAAGCCTGACGTCATCCCCTATCAAGTCCTGACAAACACCAGCTAAAACTTCATGCTTGGTAAACTTCTTTAACAATTCATTCTGCATTACCAAATGAGTTGTAAAAGTTATTTCTTCTGCTCTGGAAATAAAGAATTTACCTCCATCTAAATTTCTTAAAGCTTCGGTAACTTTTTCTTCGAATGGATCTATGCTTTTTATTACTGACTCTATTTCATCTAGTGAAAACACATCCTCTAACAATAAATAGCCTTCTTGATCAAATTGATTCACTTGGCCTTCAGTTAAGTAGCTATATGGTCCTTTTGGAACAGACCAATCAAAACCTTTATTGTTTGGGTGCAGATTTACTTCCATGAGTTAATTATCTATTTCATCTAGAAAATATCAACTTTTGACCTCTTTGGTCAGAAACTATCTTCCCGTCTTTAAACTTCGTTTCTCCATTAATAATAGTTTCTTTGATAGTTGAGTTAAATGTAAAACCATCAAATGGAGACCATCCGCATTTATACATTAGATTTTCTTTGGTTACTTCATACGGTTTAGATAAATCTACCAATACAAGGTCAGCCCAGGTTCCTTCTCGAATGAAACCTCTATCCTGCACTTTAAATCTCTTAGCTACCTTATGCGAAGTAATTTCTGGAATATCTTCAAGATTCATGAAATTTGAATGAAAGAGTTCTAATGCAACTAAAAAAGAATGTTGAACACTAGGCATACCAGATGGACAGCTAAAATATTTATTCTTTTTTTCTTCAGATAGATGTGGAGCATGGTCCGTAGCAAGATAATCTATTCTTCCATCCTTTAATCCCTGCTTAAGTGCTTCTAAGTCTTCTTCTGATTTAATGGAAGGGTTACATTTAATGATTGGACCTTTTTCTTCATAATCTTTTTGACTAAAAATTATATGAGGCACACACACTTCACAGGTTATTTTCTTTTCTTCTATTGGTTTATCGCTAAACAGCTCTACTTCTTCTTTTGTTGTGAGATGCAAAACGTGTAACTCAGCATCAAATGCGGTAGCTAGTTCTATAGCTTTTTTTGTTGATTTAATACATGCCTCTCTAGATCTTATCTCAGAATGAAACCCAAAATCTAAATCCTCCCCATATTTAGCTTTATATTCTTCTTCTTTCTCTAAAATCATCGGTGTGTCTTCACAGTGAGTGGCTATAGGCACTGGTGAGTGAGTAAATATTTCTTCTAAAGCTTTAGGGTCATCCACCAATAAATTACCTGTAGATGAGCCCATGAAAACTTTTACTCCACAAACTTCAGTTTTATCTATCGCTTTAATGTCGTCGATATTGCTATTACTCGTTCCCATGTAGAAAGAGTAGTTAGCTAGTGAGTCATTTGCTGCTATTTGGTTTTTTTGATCCCATAATTCTTTTGAGAGAGTTGGTGGGATAACGTTTGGCATCTCCATAAACGAAGTGGTTCCACCTGCTACACCTGCTAAAGATTCAGTCTTTATGCATCCCTTGTCAGTAAGCCCAGGTTCTCTAAAGTGAACTTGATCATCTATCACCCCCGGAAATAAATGAAGATTTTCTCCATCAATTTCTTCTCCGGATTCATCTATGATTGAATCTATTTTTTCAATCCTACCTCCATTTATTAGTACATCTGCAGAATGAACTTTTCCTTCATTTACTAATTGAGCGTTTTTAATAATCCTTTTAGTCATCTATCTAGGCACCTCTCCATTTGTTGTAACTCGTAACATGCTTCTTCTAGCATCTCCATATCCATGTTTTGCATAATGCAAAACACATCTATTATCCCATATAACTAGATCTCCTTTGGTCCATTTATGCTCATAAATAAACTTTTCTCTGTAAGTATGTTTATATAAATCCTCCAATAAACTAGAACTTCTATCGGGATCCATTCCAACAATGCTTTGCACAAAAGCTTGTGTTAAGAAGATTGCTTTTCTTCCTGAATCAGGATGGGTTCTAAAAATTGGATGTTCAACTGTCTTGGCTGCAGAAACATCAGCACCTACCAGCTCTAAAATGCTTTGATTTGAATGGACGGCTCGAAGATCATCTAATTCAGATTTAATAACTGCATCAAGTTCTTCATAGGCTAGGTACTGATTAGAGAACAATGTATTCCCTCCTTCCTCTGGAACTTCGATAGCATACAACAAAGTTACATTCGGAGGTTTTTGCTCAAAAGTAACGTCGGAATGCCAATGAGCATTGGTATGAAACTGTTCGCCCATATTTTCTATCTGAAGAACTTCTGGGGTCTCTTCTAAGCCCTTAAAGACTGGATGTTCAAAAGCTCCGCCCCAGGATGAAGAAATCTTTACAAGGTCTTTTGGTGACAAGTTCTGGTTCTTGATTATTAATACTAAATTCTCAGTTAAAAGATCTTTAATATCTTTATTTTCACTATCCGTTAAATCTAATGATAGATCTAGTCCTCTTATTTCTGCACCCAATATTGGCAATTGATTTACATTCATGATTTAGAATTTTATAACAGTTATCCTTCCGTAATCTGAACCTTTTCCATCTATGTATTCGCACTCCAATTTATTAAGAACTTCCAGGACTAATTCTTTCATCCTGCTGCTGTTTCCGCATATGATGACCAAGGGCAAATTGTATTGATTGTCATAAATAAAATCTTCTACCATAACATTAACTTCATGGTGTCTAATTCCATGTAAATCCAATTTAAATGTCATCTTTTAGGCAACTCATATTGGGAACTTAAGTATGTCTCTTATGGGCTGAACAGGGTTTGGTCGGTCTTTAATGATATTTTCAGATGCCAATAAGATAGAGCGCTCATGTTCACCCATAAAATTAGCTATATAAAAAGCATCTGAATCTTCTTCATCTACTAATGTAGCTAGTTCTTCATATTGTGGTAGATAATAATTCTTTACTGATTGATATATATTTTCGAATTGTTCCTTAAATGACATTCCTCTAAAAGCATCAGCAATCTCAATACCGCGCTCTCTTAAAAGTTTATTCTCTTCAATTGGTATCCCCAACTCCACTAACAAAGGTCTCATGATCGCCTTTCCCTCAGTTTCTAGTTGCAACATATTGCTAATGATATAACGCTGACTTTCATCTTCAGTCATCGTAAGCATAGATTCAAATATCATTTCTCCTGCTTGTTCGCCTAGATAAACATCCAGTAAACATTCCTTAAACTCCTTATTCATAATTTGAACCTCATCACTTACTAGCATGCCATTTAATAGCTACCTAAATATCATTTTATGTAAATAAATTAAATATCTGTAGATAAATAAGTATTAATGTTTGTAGAATCTGCATCAAAACTTATAAATCTATTGGGGAAATAGGATGAAAAAAGACTGCAAAGCTAATAAATTCTTAATATTACTAATGGGTATGATTCTTTCTTTTGGAGTCTACGCAGAGAAAAATCAAGAAAAAGCACCAGCCGAGAGCAAAGAAGAGCCTAAGCAAGAAGAAGAAAAAAAAGAAAAAAAGGATTTAATTGAAGACATAGTTAAGGAATTTGAAAAAAAGGAAGGTTTTTTTACCACTTACTTAGATCCTAAAAAAGGAAAAACCTATCTTGAGATAAATCAAGAACAGTTAGGGGAAGATATCATTTATTTTGCTCATATCATGAATGGTGTTGCGTCCTTAGGCGTTAAAGGGAGTTTTATAGATAACGGAATATTAAAAGCAGATAAAGTGTATGAATCTATCAAGCTTTCAAGAATAAATACAAATTTTCAATTCAAAGAAAATGATCAGTTAGCAAAATCTAAAGGAAGCAATGTTTCAGATTCAGTGATTGCTGTGATGCCAATTAAAGCAAAAAATGAAGATGAGAGCTCTTTTCTTGTTGATATCACTGGGCTACTCCTATCTGAATCTTTAACTTCTTTAAAGCCTATATCAGGTCCAGATTCTGGACCATCTTTTAGATGGGGTGGAATAAATCCTAAGAAATCTTCAATTAGAGGTGTACATAACTACCCTCAAAATACAGACTTCGAAGTTGATTATGTTTTTGAGAATCCTCCCTCTAGATATTATGATGAAGAAGACGCAGCTGACTATAGAAACATAACTGTTTCCGTCAGATATAGTTTTATTCAACCTCCAGAAAACAACTTTGAGGCAAGAATTGCCGACCAAAGAGTTGGTTATTTCACCACTAGGGTTACGGATTTATCTTCAAAAGATGTCACTCCTTATAGGGATCTTGTAGAAAGATGGCATTTAGAAAAAGCTGACCCAGAAAAAGAAATATCTCCTCCTGTTAAACCAATAACTTTTTGGTTAGAGAACACAACTCCAATGGAGCTGAGAGATTACATAATAGAAGGTGTTCTTGCTTGGAATGAAGCATTTTTAAAGGCAGGTTTTGAAAATGCTATAGAAGTCAAGATTCAACCAGATGATGCCGATTGGGATGCTGGAGATATTCGATATAACGTTTTGAGATGGACTTCATCACCTAACCCTCCATTTGGAGGTTATGGTCCTAGTTTTGTTAATCCAAGGACAGGTGAGATTCTTGGTGCAGACATAATGCTGGAGTGGGTTTACCTAACTAATAGAGTTAATTTAAAAAAATTAGTTCCTAATAAGTTTATTTGTTCACACGGTTCTCTTGTTCAAGAAGGAAAATTATTGGCCGATCTAATCAACGATGATGATCCAGAAGTAATTAAACAAAGCATAATTAGACTCACACTTCACGAGGTTGGTCATACATTAGGATTAAACCACAACTTTAAAGCTAGCCATCTTCACAATGCTACAGATATCCATAATAAAGAAATTACCTCTAAGCTTGGTCTAACTTCTTCGGTGATGGAGTATCCAGCCGTAAACCTGGCACCAGTTGGAGTTAAACAAGGCGATTATTATGATGTTAAACCTGGTTTATATGATCAATGGGCTATTGAATTTGGTTATAGACCTGATCTTAATGAAGATAGAAGAAAAGCTTTATTGGAAAGGTCAGATGAACCAGAGTTAATGTTTGCAAATGATGCTGATGATATGCGAAGACCTGGAAAAGGAATTGACCCTAGGGCTATGATTAGTGATTTGTCCAATGAACCAATTAAACATGCTCTTCAAAGAATTGAATTAATGGATGAGGTCCAACGAACTTTGTTAGAAGAATTTGAACCCGAAACTTGGGAAGAATATAGAAACTCAATAACAACTATATTAAGAGAAAAATCTAGAGCTCTTTCAACGGCTTCAAGGTTTATTGGTGGAATTTATGTAAATAGATCTACGCCTGAACAAGAATCTGATTTGAGCCCTTATGAAGTAGCTCCGGTGGAACTACAAATTAAAGCCATAAATCTCATTAAGCAGCATGGCTTTTCTGATGATGCATTCTATATCCAACCAGAAATCATGAAAGTTATTCAAAAAGAAAGAAGAGGATTTGATTTCTATGGCGAAAGAGAAGACTTCCATTACCACGAAGAAGTACTAGATATTCAACAAAATGTCTTAAATCACTTACTACACCCAGAAGTATTAAGCAGAATGATTAACTCCTCTTTATACGGGGAACACTATCCTTTAGAAGTAATGTTTGGTGACCTTACTGAAGCTATATTTGATACCTCGAATAAAGGAATATCCGGAATAAAGAGAAATCTACAAGTTGACTACACCAAGAGGTTGCTAGATATATTAAAAGCTAAGTATCACGATGAGATAAGTGCTAGCGCTGCACTCAAGGAATTAAAGAAAATAGAAAAATTATCTAAGAAGAGTTCCTCGGATTTGTCCCTGAAAAATCATAGAGAGTACCTCTATTGGTTAATAGACAAATCAATTAATAATAATTAATTAATCTTAGCTAGAAACTCCATGATCAATTTATTAACTTGATCTGGAGCTTCTTGTTGAGTCCAATGACCTATTCCTTCTAATTCTTCTACAATCAATAAGTTCTTATAATTGGGACCTATTCTTTTTGCTAGGGGTTCCGCAGATGGTACAAAAAAGTTAGTAGGGTCTAAGGTTCCTACTATAAAGAATGCAGGTTGTTCTAATTGATCTGGAAGATCTGATAGCTCTTCCCAGTCCTGATTTTGAGCCCTATATCTATTGATTGGCCCTCTCATACCACTCATTTCAAACTGACTAACAAAGTAATCAAGATCGTCTTGAGATAGCCACTCAGGTAAATCTTCATATTCCTCCATGCCTTCAAGAAATGAGGCATCTGGTCCTTTTTCAGGATTCAAACCACCTTGCATTTTATCAAGGGAATTTTGCATCCCTCTCCCATCACTATTGGAATAGATCATTCTCAAAGATCTTTGTAAATCTTCTTCAAATTCCTTTTCTGCTACGCCTTCTGTTTGAAAATATAACTGATAAAAGAATTTATCCTTATAAATTTCTTTCCACAAATCCAAAAGAGGCATAGGCCCTCTTCCCATATACGGAACGGACATGGTACCTGTTGCTCTTATTCTGTCTGGATAAAGTGCAGCTGTATTTAGAGCTATTGGCCCTCCCCAATCATGACCTATAGTTATGGCTTCGTCATAACCAAGTGCATCTGCTATTCCCACTACATCTGCAGTCAGTTTCTTCATTGTATATTCAGATATTTCATGAGGCTTATCTGATTCTCCATAACCTCTTACGTCATAAGCAACGGCTTTATAACCTGCAGCAGCTACTATGGGTAACTGATATCTATAGCTATACCAACTTTCGGGCCATCCATGACAAAAAATAACTAAAGGACCTTCTCCTTGTATTGCCAATCTCAAAGAGATTCCATTACTCTCTATATTTTTGAATTTTATTTCTGACATACATACTCCCTGTCATTATTTTATTTTAAAAACTCTTTTTATGAAAAGGTCAGACAAGAAAGCAAAACATATAATGATCATAAAAAAAATAAATCTTGGGGAGGTGAAATTAATACCTGCGGTTGTAGCGCTTACTTCTGCATATTCCATTCCTCCTGCCCTATTATTGAAAACTTCTAGATACTCATCTGAAGTGACCATACTAAAAAAATCCTTTCTCGACCTATACCTCACAATAATAACTTCATCCCAGTCACTGTTAGCTGCATCTCCATCAATTAAATAATTAGGTATTTCTGCAGAGAAAATTGGATGACTTGCTCTAGATAACATCATCCTAAGTACAGGCATACCATATTCCTGATAAGATTTTGGCGTTCCCTTTTCTATTTCGTTTTCTGCATACTCATATCTATTAAGATTCAACATGAAAAATTCTTTTCCATCATCATTCTCTAATAAGAGCCTTAGGTTTTTTAGTTGTTCTTTTGAACCTTCTTTTTCTATTTTTTTAGCTAAATTATTTATTTCTTTAGGTGTATAGGGGTCTATACCCCATCCGTCATACCAAGATAAAAAAATTATAAATAACACCAGGTAAGCCGATGAAGTGATAATTCTAATTTTCATTATTGACTTAATTTAATCACATTAGATGGAGCGGGAAACCGGGTTCGAACCGGCGACCTCAACCTTGGCAAGGTTGCGCTCTACCAACTGAGCTATTCCCGCAAAAAGCTTTAACAAGTTACATAGTGAATTATAAATAATTTAGTTCAATTAATTACAATATTCTTTATTTCTTTATACCCATCTAGAGACCTCTTAAGAAGCTTGATAGAAGAAGGGTTAACATAGTCTGGAACTGATATTTCCAAATTTTCAACTTCTATAGGCATTCCCATTACAGGACTATCCTCATAACCAATATGCTGGAAATGCACATAAAAGGGATTACCTATTCCTTGGGTATATATAAGTTTATTTTCAGAATCAAAGAACTCTAGTACATATTTGTCTCTTTTCGTAACAGGGATAGATCTAGAGATTCTAGATTTTGATCCTTTTGAAACCACAGATTTAAGATTTAAGTCATCTTTATTTCCATTAAATCTAAAAACCTTTTCGCTAATGGATTCTTTAGACAAACCCCTTTCTAGATTCATTTCTACAGATGGGCTGGCTGCAGTATTTTCTGGGAACTTAGACCAATTAACAGCAAAAGTATTTCCCAATGGCCCAAACATATAGCCATACTGATATCCAGATAAGTCCGAAGGTTTGGAATAGCTTGTGGAGTTATCATCTGATATCCAGTAATAAGAACTATTGAAAAGGCCTTCATAAAAATCATCTGGATTATCAGGATCATCTTGAGCAATTACTGCGCCAGTTAGGTCTTCAGCTTTCCATGCATAAACAACAACTCCATTATCTAAAGGTCTACTGAATGAAACTTGTCTCATGTTCCTTTTTGTAGTGTCCTCAACACCATCTTCAAACCATTTAATTCTTAATTTGGAAGAATTAAATTCTACATCCAAAGAAAAGTTGATGGTATTTCCTCCATTTATAGTATTTACTGGATTTCCAGTAAAGTTTGTAAAGCCTTGGTTTTGAATGGAGCCTACTGCAAAACCTTCAACATTCACTTCACCGTATTCAAAAATACCCCCTTCCATAATAGTCCAATACTTAGGTCTATAATTATCTTCTGCTCCATAATAATTTCCTTCAAATAACCCAACTTTTTTATGGCAATTTTCGTCCGTTTCTGGGTTACTGGACATATCTTCAGGTGGATAAGTGTAACTTTTATTCCATAGACACTCACAATCCGCCAGAGTTAATCCAGAATCAAAAACATCTCCATCAGAATAGTTATAACAAACATCGTAATTTATACCTGGTACGTGTGTAAGATTTTCAATCCAATGATTCCACTTAAGGTTATTTGGATCAGTTTCAGTGGTGGTATTAACATTTAAATCAGCCCAATAACTTACATCTCTATCATCTGAAGTGAGATATTCATCTCCCATTTCACCATGGGCGTGTCCTAACTCATGCATTAAAGTTGCGTTTGTGGTGGGTTTAATAGATTGGATATTTCTATTACCTAAATTTACACCCCTTCCTTGAACGGTCGTTAGAATTGAAAGAAGATCGTAATTAGAAAGCATCTGATCAAAAACATTCATGTCTAATTCACTAGATCCAATACAAAACACTGAGGTATCCCAATCGTAACATCCCGTTCTCACATTGGCGGGTGAAGTTCCATCAGGTGTAACTGGCTCAGCAACAACTATATTAAAGTAGCCATCAATAAACCCTCCGGCGTCTGAATCCAGAATAGTATTTACCGAGGAAATTAAACTTTCTCTAAAAGAATCTAAATCATCACTATCTGAAAGAAGATCACCGACGAATAAATACTGAGTTCCATTGGTAGAATTTGGGCTTCCTAGCAAGTAATAAACATAATAGTCAGCTGAACTTGCTACGTCAGATGAGTCTGTATAACTGATAGGAACAATTGTTTTATTTGAAACTAACCAACTTTGAAAGCTATCACAAGTCCTATCACTCAAATCTTCCACACAAACCTCAGGTGACAATAATCCTCCGGAAGTTAATTGAGAAAGATCGATATCAATAGTATTGGTTTGTAAAGAAGATGTAACTTCTACTCCTTCAATAGATACGTAAGAGGTTAAATCACTATTTGGGTTATCAACATCTGAATAAGATACCTCGATCGAGATATTATCTTCTAAGATTAAATTAGAGGAGTCAGAAGAACCAATTGTTGTAATGTCTGTAATTGAAAAAACTGGCGGGTCATTGACGGGGTTTACGGTTACAGAAACAGATCCTGAAGCTTGTGCAGATTCACTGGGCTGACTGCTGTCTCCGGAAGAAACAGTGGCTGTTACCCTATATGAAAATGAGTCCGATCCATGCCAATCTTGATTAGGAGTATAGGTAATATTTCCTGATTGATTAATTTCTACCGTCCCATTAGAAGGCACGGTATAAACAAAATAGTCCTTTGTGGAAGGTTTATTAGAAGTTGCTGCTATATTTCCTTGATAAACAATATCTTCATTAGTAGTTATCATATTTGTGGCGTTAATAGTCACTGATAGAGGCTCACTGCCTCCTCCACCTCCTCCACAGGAAACTATAATTAAACTAACAAAAACAATTGAAAATCTTTCTTTAAACATGTGCTCTCCTTTACAATGATTATATCGAAATTAAATGAAATAATTAGATGGTTTTTAAAAAAAATTATCTACTAAAATAGATTTATGAAGAGAGAAGATCAAATCAGTCAGCTAAAAGAGTTAATTAATCAATTAGAAGACGGTACAACTGTGGATGCTGGAGGTATTATTAAAGTACCAGCAGAAACTTATACGTGTGAAGATAGGTTCAAACAAGAATGGGATGTTTTTTTTAAAAACCATGCACAAATAATTGGTGCTTCGGCTGACCTACCAGAGCCTGGATCTTTTTTTACTTTAAACGATTTTGGTATACCTATCTTGGCTACAAGAGATGAAGAAGGAAATTTTCGTGCTTTTGCTAATATATGCAGCCATAGAGCTTCAATAGTTGAAAAAGAAAGAAAAGGATCTAAAGAAAGGTTTTCTTGTCCCTTTCATGGTTGGACATATAGTAATAAAGGGAATTTAATTGGATATCCGAAGTCAGGTCAATTTGGAGAAATAGACAAATCTTGTTATGGACTTACTCCTTTACCATCTAAAGAAAAGCATGGATTACTTTGGGTACATCCTGATAAAGATGGTGAAATAAATGTAGAAGAATTATTAGGTAAAGAATTAGACGAGTTATTTAGCACTTGGTACTTCGATCAATTAATTCATGCTAAAGACGATGAATACTTCACTGACATGAATTGGAAGCTGGCCATAGATACTTTTGGAGAGACGTACCACTTTTCTGTCCTTCATAAAAATAGTCTTTTTGAATCCTTTCATGGCAATGTTGGTTTACAGAATTCATTTGATAGAAATGGCATGTTAACGCTTTGCAAGAGAGACATAGATAACATGAAAAAAGAACCAGAAGAAAACTGGCACATAGTTAGAGGAGCTTTACCTGTCTATTATCTTTTTCCTAACATCATTCTACTAGTCTTTGATTTTGGAATGATCTTATTGAGGGAATACCCGGTTGATGATTCACCCAATAAAAGTGTTTCTAAAATTAGTTTTTACGTCTGGCCTGGAGTTCTAGAAACTGTAAGTATTGAAGATATAAGATCGGAAATAGGCGTTGGTTTTGCAGATGTTATTAAAGAAGAAGATTATGTTGCAGCTGCCGACTCACATAAAAGCCTAATGTCAGGCGCTATTGATTTTTTAACTTTTGGCAGAAACGAACCAATGTTGCATCATTACCACAATACCTACAGGGAGGCGTTGGGTTTAGTTCCGCTTGAAAAACTTAACTCTGTGAAGTCTTAAATTCTAATCTTCTTTTATGCAGTAAAGGCTCAGTATATCCGCTTGGTTGATCTTTTCCTTTAAACACTAAATCACAAGCCGCCTTAAACGCAAATCCATCGAAACTTGGTGCCATGTTTATGTAATCTGGATCGCCTTCATTTTGCTTATCCACCACTGATGCCATTTTTTTCATTACATCCATTACTTCTTCCTCGGTAACTATTCCATGACGTAACCAGTTGGCCATATGTTGACTTGAAATTCTACAAGTTGCTCTGTCTTCCATTAGACCGACATTATTTATATCTGGTACCTTCGAACACCCTACTCCTTGATCAACCCATCTAACTACATAACCAAGGATACCTTGAGCATTATTTTCTATTTCAAATTTTATTTGTTCGTCTGTCAGAGAATTAACATCTTCAAGTAAAGGGATCGTTAAGATATCTTCTAAAGAAGCTCGTTTTCTAGACTGTAATTTTTTTTGTTCGTCGTTTACTGAAATCTCATGATAATGAATTGCAT